>JABCSY010000132.1 GCA_018238625.1 Promethearchaeota archaeon | reverse complement strand
GATTGGGTCGCAAGATGGATGGTCTTCTGTAATAACGAGATCGAAAGATGCAGATAAACTATATAATAATATAGTTAAAGCAGGATTAATCGAATCTAACAGTTTAAAGGACGTAAAGCCCGGACAATTTTTAGTGGAAAAAATTGGTGGAATTAAACGAAAAAAATGTAAATCAATAAATTTGAAAGAGAATCAAGATGAGCACTAAATCATTTCAGGATTTAATAAATGAAGTACACGATAGAGGCATCTGTCAAGAATGTGGAGGCTGTGTTAGCTTTTGTAGTTCTGCAGAATTTAATATTATTGGATTTAAAGATAAATATTCGCCTCCAGAATATATTAACAAGGATAAGTGCCTTGAATGTGGCATATGCTATTATATTTGTCCACAAACACATATTTTAGACGATAGTCTCAACAAATCATATAAATTCTCTGATTTCTCTTCTATGCCAATTGGATACTATGAAGATATATATTCTTGTCGAGCTACCGACAAGGAATTCCTAGAATATGGAACTGATGGCGGTGTAGTAAACTCAATAATAAATTATTTGATAGAAAAAAAAATGATTGATGGAGCAATTGTTTCGAGAACCGACGCTCCTTTTTCCAGAGAAGCAACTTTTGCTGATAATAAACCTGATTTAATAAGATCTTCTGGAGCTAAATTAGATATTTCGCCTCAATTAGACGAAATACAGAAGTTTAGTACTTACACCCATTCAATTCCAGAACTGAATCATTATAAATTCAAGAAACTAGCAGTAGTCGGTACTCCTTGCCAGTTGTATACTGTCCGGTGTATGCAAGATTTAGGTGTGACTCCTTCTGAAAATGTTGAGATATGTCTTGGTTTATTCTGCTATGAAAACTTCTTTTTTGACAAATCGCAGATAAAGAAATTTGAAAAAGATTTTAACATAAAATTCTCTGATATTGAAAAAATTAACATTAAGGAAGACGTAATTTTTAAATTAAAGAGTGAAGGAGCGGGAGAAAAAATAATCCACATTCCATTTAATCATTTGAATAATTATATGCGTTTTGCTTGCAATGCGTGCGACGATTTTACAAATGTTTACGCGGATATATCGTTTGGAGGTTTAGGCTCGCCAGATAAATACACTACCGTTATTGTCCGAACGGAAAAGGGAAAAAAGGTTATGGCTCAAGTCATTAGTGATGGCGTAGTTAGTTGTTTGGAAATAGATTCGAGCAAAAAGAATAAAATGATTGAGTTAATTTCCCAATTCTCTCAGTCCAAAGTTAATCGTAAAGAAGATTTTATGAAAGATCTAGTATAAAGTATAAAGGGGAGTGTATTATAACAGAATTAAAAAAAAAGATTAAAAAAAAAACATCAACCGACGATACTTCGGATCTTTTAGACAAAATATATGAACCAGATTTAAGAAGTCTATTAAAAAGATGTTACCAGTGCGGGCGATGTAGCGGAGTTTGTCAGCTAAGCAAGGTGCAAAAATATCCTCCAAGCAAAATAATTCAGCTAATTTTAGAGGGTTTTGAACAAAAAGTGTTAGAAAGCGGGACATTGTGGGAATGTCTTACTTGTAATCAATGTCTTAAAGATTGTCCAGAGAAAATTAATTTTGCGGATATTGTTAGAATGGCTCGTTATAAGATGAGACAATCAACGAACCAAAACCCTGACCAATTAATAGCCCATAAAGGGATTTATACAACAATTTCAGAAATTATGAGCCAGCCTTATATTAATCCAAATAGATCGCTTGATTGGGTTCCTAAAGGTTGTAAAATTTCTGATAAAGGTAATATTTTATATTTTGTAGGGTGCATACCCTTTTTTAATTATGAATTTGATGATATGGATTCTATAGCAATTAGTACTTTACAAATTTTATATAACATCGAAAAAGAACCTATAGTCGTTTTTAAAGATGAAATATGTTGCGGCCACGATATTTATTGGGGTCAAGGAAAGTTAGAAGAATTTATAAATTTAGCAAGGAAAAACGTTGATATGTTTGAGAGAGCAAGAGTTTCAACTATTGTTACTGCGTGTGCCGAATGCTATAGAACTTTTAAAGTTGATTACCCAAAATTATTTGAAGAATTCGACCAAAAATTTGAAGTAAAACACATTATCGAGTATATTTACGAAACATGGAAGGAAGGCAAAATCGAATTTGTAGGTAAAAATGAGTCTGAGGAGGCAATATCGTTTACTTACCAAGATCCTTGTAGGTTAAGTAGATTTTTACCTGACGATAATGATATCACAGAAATAGTGAGGGAAATATTCAAAGAATTCAAAAAATTAGGCTATAATTTTAACGAGATGGAGCACAACAAATCAAACTCATTATGTTGTGGCGTAAGTTCTTGGATGAATTGTAACGAGAAATCGAAGGCTCTTAGATACAAGAGAATGTTAGAAGCTAAATCCGCTGGGACAATGATGTTAACATCCTGTCCAAAATGCAAAATACATTTATCTTGCGTTCAAGGTGATTACGAAGATATTTCTGCAATTGAAATCTTAGATTTCTCTGAGTTTTTAATAAAACATATTAAAGTTATTGATTCTAATAAAAAAGGCGAGGAAAAGAAATAATGGAAGGGTCGGTATTAGTTATTGGCGCTGGTATTGCTGGAATCCAAACTTCTTTAGATCTAACCGAACTTGGATTTAAAGTTTATCTTGTAGAAAGATCGCCTTCAATCGGTGGTCGGATGGCTCAACTCGATAAAACTTTCCCTACAAATGATTGTAGCCTCTGTATTTTAGCTCCTAAGATGGTAGAAGTGTTTAGAAATCCAAATATTGAGCTAATGACTTACCACGAAGTTAAAAAAATAAGTGGAGATGCTGGAAATTTTACCGCCACTGTTCTAAAAAAACCTCGTTATCTTGACGAATCCTTGTGTAAGGGATGTGGAGATTGCGCGGCTAAATGTCCTAAAATTGAAGTTCCTAATCTCTTCGATTGTAATCTTGGTAAAAGAAAGTCAATTTACATACCTTTTCCACAAGCGGTCCCTCCAGTATACCTAATTGATCCCGAGCTTTGCCTTAAGATAACTAAAGGTGTGTGCGGAGTCTGTCAAAAAATATGTACGGTTGAAGCGATAGATTTTGAGCAAAAACCTCAAGATATTATTATTAAATGTGGAGCTATTGTTGTAGCAACGGGATTTGATATGCCAGCTGAGCGACTATCTTCTAGATGGGGTTATCGATACCAAAATGTAGTGAGCGCTTTAGAATACGAAAGAATTTTGTGCGCATCCGGTCCGTTTGGAGGTCATGTCTTACGCCCAAGCGACCAAAACGAACCCGAAAAAATAGCTTTCGTTCAATGTGCGGGATCAAGAGATTTACACGAGAACGTTCCTTATTGTTCGAGCGTGTGTTGTATGTACACTGCAAAGGAAGCAATTATCACGAAAGAACACTCCGATAATTCTGAATGCTTTGTTTTTAGACATGATATCCGAGCATACGGAAAGAACTTTTATGAATTTACCCAAAGGGCTCAAGAAGAATATGGCGTAAAATATTTTCAGACTAAAATTAGCACTATTAAAGAAGAACCGGAAACGAACGACTTAATTATTCGCTATGAAGATTTAAAAAATGGAACATTTAACGATTTTCGGGCTAATTTAGTAGTTTTAGCAACGCCATTAGTCCCACCAGAAGGAATAACAGAATTAGCTACCGTTTTAAAAATTGACTTAGATAAGTATAATTTCTTCAAAGAAAAATCGTATTTTAATAAATCTTTATCCTCAAAAGAAGGTATTTTTTTATGTGGCTTCTGTCAAGGGCCAATGGACATCCCTGAGACTGTTGCTGATGCAAGTGGAGTAGCGGGGCAAATAGCATCTTTATTAAATACAGTTAAATTTACAAACACAAGAGAAAAACAATTAGAAGAACCTGAAAAAGAAGTAAAGATTACAGACGAGCCACGTATAGGTGTATTAGTTTGTCACTGTGGTATTAATATTGGAAAATATGTTGATGTACCAAGTGTAGAGGAATATGTTAAGACCTTGCCTTACGTAGTTCATTGTGAAGCTAATTTATATTCGTGTTCTAGCGATTCTCAAACAAGAATAAAGGAATTAATAAAAGAACACGATTTAAATCGATTTATTGTGGCTTCATGTACGCCAAGAACCCACGAATCCCTATTTCAAGAAACGTGCCAAGAAGCTGGAATGAATAAGTATTTATTCGAGATGGTAAATATTAGGGACCAATGTTCTTGGGTCCACATGACCGAATATGAAGCTGCAACGGAAAAAAGTAAGGATCTTATACGAATGGCAGTTTCAAAGTCGAGATTGCTTAAACCTCAAAAAGAAGAAACCCTCAAACTAACAGCAACTGCTTTAGTTATTGGAGGAGGTGTTTCTGGAATGACTGCCGCTCTAAATATAGCAGATCAAGAATTCAAAGTTTATCTTGTAGAAAAAGAGAATGAACTTGGTGGGAACCTCAAGCATCTTAATGTACTATATCCAATTCAAGAGGAAGCTGGTAATTTTCTTAATGAAATCGTAGAAAAAGTTAGGAGCAATAAAAACATTGAAGTTTTCTTAAATTCTAAAATTGAAAGCGCTAAAGGGTTTATTGGTAATTACGATGTATCTATAACAGATTCAAAGAAAAAAGCTAAGGATGTGAAAATTGGGGCCATAATTGTCGCAACTGGAGGTCAGGAATTTAAACCAAAAGGACACTTTTTATACGATGGCAAAAATAAGAATGTTATTACTCAATTAGAATTAGAAAAGAAGTTAAAAAGCAAAGATAATTCTTGGTTGGATAATATTAAACGTATCACTACGATTTTATGTACAAATTCGCGACAAAAGGAAGGAATTACTTATTGTTCTAATATTTGTTGTGGAATTGGTATCAAAAATATCAGTATTTTAAAAGAATTAAAACCCGATCTTGACATTGTTGTTCTTTATAGAGATATTCAGATGGCTAAAAAAGAATTTGAAGAATACTACCGAGAGAGGAGGAAGGACGCTATGTTTCTTAGATACAGTTTGGATAAAATACCTCAAATTACAAAAAATAAAGGTAAAGAAGATTTTAAAGTAAAGCTTTTTGATACAAACTTACAAAGTGACTTAGAATTTGATACGGATCTGATAATACTTTCCACTCCTATGGTTCCAGCGGACAACTTAAAAGAATTGGCAAAGATGTTGAAAGTACCTTTGGATAAAAATGGTTTTTTCTTAGAAGCACACGTCAAATTACGCCCCTTAGATTTCGCAACTGACGGTATATTTTTGTGTGGTTGTGCTCAATGGCCTAAAAACATCCAAGATTCAATCTCTCAGGCAAATGGTGCTGCTGGGAGAGCAAGTCGATTCTTAAGCGCCGGACAGATAACAACGTCAGGACTGATTGCCGAAGTGAATCCCGAAATATGTATTGGATGCGGTAAATGCGAACCCGTGTGTCCTTATAACGCAATTGAGTTAATTGAGGCTACGAAAGAATTCGAAGATGTCACTATAATTATAAAAAAGTCTTACATTAATTCAGCTCTCTGCAAGGGATGTGGGACTTGCGCAGCTACTTGCCCCATTGGCGCTATTGCTGTAAAACATTACGATTTTGAACAAATAGGTGCGATGATAGATTCTTATTTATTAGAAAAAACTTGTGCGGAGTGAGAAGTTGAATGTCAAAATCAAAGAAGAAAGCGAAAAATAATGGTTTTGAACCTAATATTTTAATATTCTGCTGTAATTGGTGCAGTTACGCAGGGGCAGATTTAGCTGGCGTTTCAAGGTTTCAATATCCTCCTAATATGAGAATTGTAAGAGTAATGTGTTCTGGTAGGGTAGATCCTTCTTTCGTTTTAAAAGCTTTAAAGGATGGCGTTGATGGCGTCTTAATAACAGGGTGTCATATAGGAGATTGCCATTATATCTCTGGTAACGAATACGCGGAAGAAAGGTTTGAAGGATTACATACAATATTGATTAAACAATTAGGCATAAACGAAAAACGCGTTAGATTAGAGTGGGTATCTGCTTCTGAGGGTAAACGTTTCGCGGAATTAATTACAGAGTTTACGAATGATATAAAACAATTAGGACCTCTAAAATGCCTATAGATAATTTAATTTTTAAATAAGGCCTCAAATGGTTATATTTTAAATTACTAAATTAAAGAATGTTACGATGTATACCGCTTCGCCTGGAAAATAGACTGATGAAATGAACGGAAGCTTTACAAAAGTCTTTGGTATATCCTTAAGTGGTGTCATTTCTCCTAAATAGTAATATAATTCATCTGGCCCTCCTAATTTTTCCATTACAAGATTATATGCTTGTACTTCCGTAATCCAAGGAGCCCATCCAATAATACCAACGGCAACTATTCCAACAGTGCTAACGATAATAAGTGTAATAATCTTTTTCTTTTCCATATTTCATATCTTTCTCCTTATGTGAATTAATACTATCTTGTTAGATCATTTTTTCAGTTATAATATTTTTGATATTTAATTCAAATATTATTTCTAACTGAATTAATATATAATTTCATCAAAATAAAAAAAAAAGATAAATTAGTTAGATTTATGAAATTTGAACCGCGATTTGCGAGAAGAAGGTGGTAACCATTATAATAAACAAGATAGCGCCAGCAAGGATAAGATATATCCGTCTTGATTTTTCATCAAATTGATCGTTTAGAGCAAAACTAAAAAATGCTATGACAATAAAGAATAATCCGATATTTACGCCTATTCTCGCAATATTTCCGACAATTACTACTTGAAAATCCATCCAATAATAAAGAAGAGTAGCTCTTTCAATCTTTTCGATGTAATCGTTATAACCATATAATCCTTGCATGTAATTCATTTCGTTTTGTTGACTTTCTATAAGGAACCATGTATAAGCGTTATCTGAGATTGATTTACTAATCATAAGTATTGTACCAAAAATTATAGCTACTAATAATCCATAAATAAGGAACTTAGTGGCCTTTTCCTTATCCATTATTGGTAATAAGTCATACAACTTTATTTTTCTATCTTCCGTCCCCATTTTTTATCACCTAAGATAATTTGCTTTTAAAACCGATGTTAAAGCGACCATAAGGTAAATCAAGATAATGAGTACCCCTATTAGAATAAAAAAGTTATATAACGCTTCTCCAGGCCCATCTACTTTTATTTGGATATCAAATAAGACGTTTATCTCGGAAGCAGGACCACTATTAGAACCATAAACGACTACATAGTAATCGCCTGGCCAGGATATCAGCGAATCACCAGTTCTATCACCCATAAATTCTATATAGAAAAATATCCCATTTGCAGGCAAAGTTAAGGTATTAGTACCAACTGTACTTCCTGCGGGAGTAGCACCATAACCAAACTCAGAATAAACAAACTGCAAGCCAGAAACTCCGCTAGTAGTACTATTCAAACTATAAGCTCTCTGGTACACGCTATTAGCTAATATTCTAATGGTGACAGATGAATTTTGATAAAAATCAGAAATCTCAATTATTAGTTTTTGATCTCTATTTAGCGTTACTGGATAAGCGAACGCTTTAGTCATCCCATCCGCACTATCTTCTTGAATAATTTCAGGTTTACTGTCATAAATAGTCATTTTATCGAATACCATCCCAAACATAGGTCCTAGAATTAAGCAGAGTGCTCCAATTCCCAAAATAATGTAAGCTGTCTTCTTTTTTAAAAATTTATTCATTTCTACCATGTAAACACCTAAAAGGTTTTCATTATATTTTTTGTTAGATTCTGTTAATATTAAATTAGGTTAATTAGGAATAAAAATCTGCTTTTTAATTTTATTAACGGATGAATCATAACAAATTCTAAATATTGATTAAAGAAAAAAAAAGGGGGAGTAAAAATACTACAAATCTGAAAATATTTTCTTAGCCTTCTTAGATTTACTCATTAAATATTACAGATTTATTAGAACAAAGAAAACGATTATAATAATTTGAAAAGGTAACCAATCTGTGATCATTGACAGACCTAGTAGTGTTAACAATAGGTTAGTGGTCATGTCTTTAATGAATTCGCTCTTTTCCATTGACTGTTCTAATTTTTCTTGAATTATTCTATCCGTATCGATATCTTGCAAATATTGAGATACAAATAAAATTAATGTTTAATTCTTAATAATAATTAAATTTACTAATTGTAAGTTGAGAATTGATTGTGAAAACAGATAAATCTTATTCTGATTACATGTACAATGTTATAGATACAATATGTAAGAAGTTTGGACCAAGATATTCTTGTAGTGATGCCGAAAAGAATGCTAATGTTTGGATTAAGGAAGAACTCGATAATTTTTGCGACGAGACTTTTATTGACGAGTTTGAAACGCGTCCTGCTATGTATCCCAAGGGATTTATTAAATTTGCAGGATTTTTTGGAGGAATCTCTCCTATTTTTATGATTCTTCAATTTCCCTTTCCAATATTATCAGCTATTTTTGTATTTCTTGGAATATGGGTCTTGTATTCTGAAATGATGCTGATGAAGGGATGGATTTGGCCATTTTTCAAGAAAAAAACTTCAAGCAACGTATTTGGTATTATCAAACCTACTGGAGATGTAAGATTTCGAATTATAATTGAAGGTCACACGGATAGTGCCAAGGAGATGAATATAGCAAGCTATCCTCCAAAATTAAGGAAGTGGATCGCCATAATAGGGTTATATTTCTTAGTACATACTATTATCTTCTCTTTATTGAAATTCATCTCGCAAATTATTGGAGAACCCTCAATTATACTATATGATTCAGTTATTATCTCTTGGACTATAATTGATCTTGTCTACTTTATATCACTTATCGTAATTTATCCCTTTTTCATTTGGTTATTAAAAGGATTTTTGGGAAAAACTGTAGTATTAGGAGCGAACGATAATTTATCTGCTACCGCAGTCGCTTTAGCTATGGGTAAATATTTAAATCAAAATAGACTTAAAAATGTTGAAATCTGGGTGGGATCGCAAGGAAGTGAGGAAGTTGGAGACAAAGGAGCGGGTGCTTTTGTTGAAAAATACGGCGAACAAGGCATATTAGATAACTCTTATACAGTAGTTTTGGAATGTTGTGGGGCTGCAGAGGCAATGGCAATTATCGAAAAAGACATGCATAGAGCAGTATACGATAAAGAAATAAATAGCTTACTCGATGAAGCCTACAGCGCAGCAAAAGCAGAAAATCCGGACATCTTGAAGTTAAGAAAAGTGAAACTCACGATTGGTGCGTGTGATGCGTGCCAATACATTCACAAAGGATACAAGGCTTCCGCCATATTTGGAGTAGAAGAACATAAAAATAAAGCAGTCAATTGGCATTCAATCAAAGATGCTCCCGAAAATATAGAAAAAAAGGTTCTAAAAGATTTTCTCGAAGTCTCTTTAAAATTCATAGAACTTGTCGATAAAAAATATAATTAGATAGATTAAAAAAAAAAAAAATTTAAATACACATTTCTTTTATTTTTAGTTGATTTTCAACAACTTTTTCTGGAGTGAGATCGTAAAAGCGCCAAAATATTAAAATTCCAATTATCATGAAAATCATG
>JABCSY010000131.1 GCA_018238625.1 Promethearchaeota archaeon | reverse complement strand
TTATAAAAAGCTAAATAATTAAAAAGGGAGTAGATTCTAATGATTAAGGCGAAAGTAAGAGAAAAGTATCGGGGCTTGTCTTGTCAAGAACTGCTAGGTAAGGCGTATGAACTCGGCTTTAATTATGAAAAAAATTCTCGGGGTTGCTCTCAAGCTACAGTAGCGGCACTCCACGAGCTTCTTGAGATTGATGATTCGGTAGTTAGAATAGCCACTTCAGCATGTGGGGGTCAGGCTGTCCAGATAGTAGGAACATGCGGAGGACTAATAGGGGGAACAATGGTTCTTGATTATTTTCTTGGTCGCCCAGCAGAAAACATGTCGTACCAGGAATATAGCGAGGCTAATCTGAGACTACTGAGAGATGCTGTAGCAGTAGCTAGGTTGCTCTATGATAAGTATGTCAAGGAGTATGGGACCATTATTTGCCCACATATTCATGTGCAACTTTTTCCATTTCTACAAAATATGGACAATTCATTGCATACATTGAAAAACCTATCTTAACCTGATCTTTTGCATAAGTTAAGTTAAATAGCACCAATATCATTAAAGCTAAAAATAAATTAAAATTAACTCATATTAGTTGAATTAGTGAAAATAAAAAATGAATGGTCTTTATCTTCCGTATTTGTTATATTTTATTTTAACGGGATTATCTATTATTGGAATTATAATAACAGGATATTTAGTAAAGAAGCTAAAAAGTAAAAAGGAATCGTATTTAACCCCTGAACCAAAAATCTTATATATTTTAGCAATCTGGGGGATATTCTACATTATCTCATTTTCATTAGAATGGTTAGGCCATCTTATTGGATTGTGGACTTGGCTTAATACAAATTACATTTTTCTTCACGCAGCAGTTTGGTGGGCCAATGTTTTGACAATTTTGGTTATCTGTTTATCAGCACTAAAACCAATAATTAGATATTTAATAATATTAAGTTGGGTGCTATTATTTGAATATCTACAAGAAGCTCTGATACACTGGGTGACACATTTTCCATTATTTGGAAATCCTTATGTAATGATAACAATTGTCATGTGTCTAACTTGCGGTGTAAATTTTATAATTTTTAAGTTATTTGCTAAATTTAAGCTTTTAACTTAAAAAAGAATTTTTCAAAAAATCTTACTTTTAATAATTATAAAAACATATTATTTTTAATACTGTTAATTTTGAATTTTTGTAGGTATTACAATGAAAGTTGCACGATATTATAACAATAACGATATCAGACTTGACGAGATACCAAAACCAATAATTGGTTCAGGAGAATTATTGGTAAAAGTTGTAAAATCAGGTGTTTGCGGTTCGGATGTTCTAGAATATTACAGGTTTGCCAAAATGAAAAAGCTAGGCGTAGATAATCTAATTCTTGGGCATGAAATAGCAGGCGATATTGTTGAAGTCGGAAAGGATGTAAAACGCCTTAAAGTCGGAGATCGCGTTTTTGTTTCTCACCATGTTCCTTGTTTTGATTGTTATTATTGTCATCAAGGGCATCATACTGCGTGTGGTCTACTTCATAGTACTAATTTCGATCCAGGCGGTTTTTCTGAATATGTTAGAATTCCTAAAATAAATATCGAGAAAAAGGGAGTATTTACTTTAGATAGATCTGTATCGTATGATGAAGCAGTTTTTATCGAACCGTTTGGGTGTGTGTGTAGAGCACAAAGATTAGCTAACGTTGGAAAAGGGTTAACAGTTTTAATAATTGGTAGTGGAGTTTCTGGAATTTTGCATATTCAACTAGCAAAATTGAGAGGCGTAGCAAAAGTATTTGCAACGGACATCAATGAATATAGGTTAAAAATGGCGAAGAAGTTTGGGGCTGACGAGGTTTTTTATGCTAGTGAGGATATCCCCTCAAAACTTATGGAATTGAACGATCATCGATTAGCAGATATCGTTATAGTATGTACTGGCGCTTTATCAGCAGCAAACCAGGCTTTAAAATGTGCTGCACCTGGTGGTAAAATTATATTTTTTGCAGTTCCGCCTCCTGGTATTGATTTGGAAGTCCCTATAAACGAATATTGGAGAAATGAGATTACAATAACGACATCATACGGAGCAGCACCTGATGATCTTCAAGAGTCTTATATATGGATATTATCTAAGAAAGTAAAAGTCTTGGAATTAATAACTCATAGATTTCCTCTAAGTCAAGCTGGAGATGCTTTCAAGGTTGTTAGTGAAGCAAAAGAATCATTAAAAGTAGTTTTAGAGCCTAATGAAGAATAGAGAATGATTAATCTATTGATTTTTTCTTATGCTTCTTTCAATATGTTTTCTTATTATCCAAGATTCCCAAAAAGTGTAAATATTTAGCATTGCCCCTTTCATTTTTCTTTTAGGAAAAAATAAATCTAATTCGAGCAACATTTCTGTTTTTTCACCAATTGGAAGCTTGTGATCAAGTGTTTTTAGGGCAGAATTAACTTTTTCTTGGTTTTCTTCTATTTTTTTTCTCATATAATTAAACGGTGTTCTATCGGGATTTTGAACTACATAGGAATGACTTGAAGTTAAGTGAATTGCTTTTTTGAGAAAAAGTTCTTCAGCAAGATTAATATCCTTGATAGTTTGCTCAATAGAGCAATCCCTAAATCCATACCAAGGACCAAAACCATTTACTCCTGGTTGAGTTTGGTCAAATCCCATACAACTTATATGTAAAATTTTATCGGAAGGAAAAAAAAAACCAACGTGACCTAAGGAATGCCCTGGAAAGGAGATGGTTTGCAGTTCGAAATTGTCGAATTTTAATGTGTCACCGGGTTTAAATGATATAACTTCACTACATTTTTTATAACCCATTGAATTTACAAAGCTCATTCCAGTTTCTAAGTCAAGCTCCTCTAAAAATCCAAAGTTATTTAAAAAATTATAACTATCTAACAAATTCGTATGTTCTGGAACGGGAGCATATATATTTACCCCTTTTTCGCTCCAAAAATGTACATGAGCAGCGTGATCTAAATGCGTATGGCTGCATATGTAATCCGAAATGGGTTTAAACGAATTATATATGGCATTTGCATACTGTGGTTCAATATTAAGATCTATGATAATTGCGTGCCTATTTACACCCTTTTCTGGGAGTTTAATTAAACCGTCGCACCTAGTAAAGATGCCTGACGCTTTGATTTGATGAACTATTAATAAATTTTTAGTAACCCTAGAAATTTGCAGATTATCAATATTAGGTAAAGACATTAGTGTGAGTTAAATCTCTGTAGTAATTATAAAGGAAAATTATGAAATGTTTAAGAACTTATTCTTACCATAAAATATTCTTAAAATAAATAGAAATAAAAAAAAATAAAATTATAATCCCACAGGACCATTACTATAGATTTCATAAGCTTCGTCTACGGAAGCATTTTCGTGAACAATTGCTCTTACTGCTTGAATCATTCCAATTGGTTTATCAGATTGGAAGATATTCCTCCCCATGTCTACACCGATAGCTCCAGCATTAATTGCATTCTTTGCCATTTGCAAAGCTTCCCTCTCCGGTGTTTTCTTCCCTCCCGCAATAACTACAGGTACAGGACAAATGCTTGTGACGTTTTCGAAGTTCTCACAATAGTATGTTTTTACAAATGTAGCACCCAACTCCGCGGCCATTCTACTAGCCATCCCTAAATAACGGTGATCTCTTACCATTTCTCGACCTACTGCAGTGACCGCTAAGGTAGGAATTCCATATTCTTGCCCCCAATTTACTAATTTCGATAAATTCATTAAACTCTGCTTTTCAAACTCTCCACCAACAAAAATAGAGCAAGTTATTGCTGAAACATTTAATCTTATAGCTTCTTCAATAGTTACGTTAATTTCTTCATTAGAAAGGTCTTTTAACATGCTAGCTCCAGCCGATACTCTTAATACTATCGGAATATCAAAATCAGCGGATACGCAACTTCTTAACATCCCCCGAGTAAGCATTAAAGCATCAGCATATTGAAATAACGGATTTAAATCTCCAAAACATTTTAATTGACCAGGTATATTACCAAAATATCCGTGATCGACGGCAAACATTACACAACGCCCAGATTTAGGTTTGATAATCCTTGCTAATCGATTTTGCATTCCCCAATCCATATTTAATTCACTTTATTTGATTTTCAATTAAATTATTGCATTGTTAAATTATGAGAATTATAAATTTATTATCTTTTTTGTACTTTTACATAGAAAAGTAATGTCATTAAAGATGTAAAGAAGAAAATGTAAAGAAAATCAAATTAATTCTTTATTTTTTTACTTAAATCCTTCGAAATTCGTCTACTAATAAATTCTTTTATTAAAACTATTCGATTTCTATTGATCGTAGAAACTATTAACTTTTCTTTTAACAATTTTATTAATTCTTTTTCGCTGATAGCTTTAGCGTTTTGTAAAAGCGATTCTGTAAATTCTACATCGCTTATAAATTGGTTAATATAGAGCGATAAATACTTTAATTGTTCTTTTTTATCAGCCTTACCGAGAGCGTTGCTTAATATAGACTTTTCAAAATCAATTTGCGCATCCCATGGCACTTGGAGAACCAATTTACGATTATTAATTAAAAATGCGTCACTATATTTACTTTTAATCATAGTATAGTAATAATTTGGATTAGGAAACACATAAGAGTCAAATTCTTCGTCCATTATAACATTCGAATTTCGATAGTTCTCAGGGATTAATCTGTCAAATAATTCGTTTAATTGTTCTAAGTCGAGGCCAAATTCTTCGTTTCTAATAATTCGGGAGTTATAATCGAATAATTTAGCGTGTATGAAACCCGCAACACAATTGAAACCAAACGCATCAATTAATTCATCTAATGTCAAACTAATTAAATCATCCGGTAATTTTTCTTTTTGATCTAACGATACCGAAGCGTCAATTATGTCATATCCGATAACATTTCCTTTAGTAGAAATAAAAACGATAAAATTGTGATCTTTACACACTGCTCCTTGAGGTACTTTAATCTTAACGGTACCAAACTTTTTATTGAAAAATAATGATTCTGGGACTGATATTTCTTTTCCCTCGCCACATCTGGGGCAAGAAACACTAAATCTTTTCAATCTACTACTCATTTAATCCCTTACTTATAATTATTATTTTAGTTTCACATATAAAATAAAATAAAACTAATTTATATCCATGTGATATTTTGATATTTTTTTTTAGACAGAAATATTAAAAAAGTTTTCATTAAAAAGCTTAAACATTTCGTTAAGAATAAAATAAAATTTTAAATAATAAATACAATAAATTTGATTAAAACAATTTTAAATTCTTCTAAAAATAAAAATAAAAATTAAATTAAAAATCAATTAACTGGTGATAGTAATGATTGAAATTTCAAGCGAAGATTCAAAATATATGTATGAAATAATCCAAAGGATTATCGAAGAATGTGGCCCCCGAATGCCTTGTAGCCCTCAAGAGGCTCAAAGTGCGGAAATAATCAAGGGAGAATTAGAATATGTCTGTAATAAGACTGTAATAGAACCCTTCTCGTGTAATCCTCGTGCGTTCTTAGGATATATAAAGGTTAATATTATTTTAGTTCTTATGTCGTTTCTAACCTTTTTTCTTATACCGCTAAATTTAATAAATTATTGGAGTTATGTAATGACGTTTTTATCTTTCTGTTTAAATGCAATTGCGTTCTTAATCATATGGAATGAATTCTTTAATTATCGAGAATTCATCGATCCGTTATTTAAATCAAGAAAATCACAAAATGTTATTGGAAAAATTTCCTCTGAGGAAGAATTAAAAAAAATCTTGATCTTTTCTGGTCATCACGATAGTGCGCTTCAGTTTAATTTATTAACTCATTTAAAAATAGGCTATCCCATTATTATCTTTTTAGGCTTAGGGATTATGTTCTTGTGGTTGATTGTTTCAACAGTTATATTACTCTTAACCTTAATGGGTTTATTTTTCTACGAAATCTTTTTTATTTTTGTATTGAGCCTGTTTTTAATAGGAACCCCAGCTTTTATTGGGTTATTCTTCTTCGTATCGTTTGGAAAAAAGGCTAATAAAGTACCCGGGGCTGTTGATAATTTAAGTGCCGTAGCAATCGTCTTAGCTATTGGAAAATACCTAAAAAATCATAAAGAAATAATACCTAAAAACACAGAAATTAGATTAGTATCTTTTGGATGCGAAGAAGCTGGCTTAAGGGGCGCTTATAGATATGTTAAAGAACATTACGACGAATTGATAAAGTACGACGCAGAATGCGTTAATATGGATGGGATTCACAGCAAAGACAATATTTCTATCGTAGATTTTGAACCAACAACTCGTACAAAACATTCCGATGTTGTTGTTCAAAAAATAATTAATGCCGCTAAAAATTCTGAAATTAAGCTCCAATCATCTATGTTAGGAGGGTCAAGTAAGTTAGAAAAATTATTTGGCCAAATCACTGGTGGTACAGACGCTACAGCATTCTCAAAAGCAAAGATTAAAGCGGCCAACATTTCTGCCATGGATTTAAAACAAATGCTTGGATTTTACCACCAACCTACAGACACAGTGGATAAAATTGAAAAAGGATCCCTTGAGAATGTTTTAAAGATTTGTATTTCCTACATTATTGGCGAATCAAGAGAATAAAAAAAATTAGTTTATTAAATCAATTCTCTCGTCTTTTTCTTTAACAACTAATTTAACTAACAGCATCCCAAACAAAGTAGGGACAATACCAATCCCTATTACTGCGAAGAAAATGAATTGACTCATATTCTCAAAACTCACAAACATAAATAATTGCCCGACTGAATCTATCAAATAGTGTGCAATAATGCTAGGTATTAGGCTCTTAGTTTTAATAAACATATACCCGAAAAGGAACCCTAATAGAGATGCATATATTACTTGTAGAATTGTTCCTATCAAATCATTCCCAGTTAATAAATTAACAAAATGAAATAGCCCAAATAATACGGATACAATTATCAATGTTGTTCTTTTAGAATATCTCCTTGAGTTCAATTTGGTAATTACGCCCCTAAATGCTACTTCTTCCCATATCCCAGGAATCAGCATTATAATAAAGAAAAACCATCCAAAGAGCGCAATACTAGAACCAGGAGTTCCAAAAATCACATCTAAATCAAATGTATAATGTCCGAATAAATTAGCTGTAATGTAAGTGCTAATGAAAAATATAATAGAACATCCAATTCCAAGCAAGATATTACGGACTATTTTATTATCAAATTTCAACCCAATGGTTTTTATGTATTCTTTCAGATGTTGTTTTCCCTCTGGAAGATCTAAGGAGCGTGGAACAACTAATAACCAAAATAATGCCATTACTCCAAAAGTGACGAAGAAATCAACAAATAATAACGCAATAAAGGGGATATCTACGAAAATATCCACGATAAATATTAAAGGTAATTCAATAAGTATTGGTAAAAATAAGAATCCCGCATATAATAATAATAGAATAAATGTACCAAAGATAGGGTATTTTCTGAAGCCTTCCCTTATACTTATCATTTTCTTCTTTCCTGGAACTTTTGGAAACATGCTATTAAATGAAATTAGTAAAATACCGAAAGAGAACAAGCCCGCAATAAAAGTTACTAAAAACATCACATTGGCACCATAAAAAGTTAATAAAATGCCCCCCAAGAAGTTAAATGCTAAGTAAATCAAATGTAAACCAACTATCATTATAGTCCATTTAATTACTTTTTTTTCTGGATTAACTTCCTCAACAACAAATTTATATTTCATTCTACCGAAAAATCGAATTTTCAATTGGAACATGGATAATAGCAAGGTTAATACTACTGGATACCACGCAATAAACGACAGCAAATAGTTTAAAAATTCGGGATTTCCAATAAACAGAAAAATCGGTAGGAAATAAGAAATCGTCTGAATTGAACCCAATAAAAACAATTTCGCTTTAGCTTGGTCGCGAGGATTAATTGGTAAAGATGAGAGTATTGCCGCCCCAGAATCTTCCATATTTAAAAATGCTGAAGTAAGCATCATTGAAACCATGGGTTGGTACATAGTTAGAAGAGACCAAATTACAATATAGTCTTCATAATAAGAAGCGCCTAGTCCGCTTGAACTCATCAAAAGGGGAATTAAAGTTATAAAAGGGAAGATGAAAGGCATAATTACAAACATAAATGTCTGCATATCTCTTGTCGTAGTAGATAAATCCTTACGAATATAAGCTTTTATTGGGGATCGTGATTCAATAAGCACTTCTATTTCTTTTTCAGGTTTTTTTTTGGAAGTAGTCTTTTTTTTTGTTTCAAGTGCGGCTGAAGAAGTTACTATCCGCATTGACTTTAACGCTCTTTTATAGGCGAATCGGGTTAATAATATGGAGAGCGCGACTCCTAAAATAGTAGTAATCCAAAAAATAGCAGAAAAACTCGTTGGTTCAATAGCCAATGTTAATAAATTACTTGATGCAAAAGGAAACGGGATTAAACTCATAATGATTTTTACTATAAAGGGAATTTCAAGTGAAGCGCTTAAATAAAATAATTCACTCGAAGCAGTCATTATCCATTGCATAAAAAACGAAGCGGAAAATATTACGATCACATAACTCAACATAGTAAATATACGGATAAGTGTCGCCTTCTTAGAACCTGCTTCGCTAACTTTTAATACGCGACTAATCCTTTCTGCTATTAAAACCAGTACGCTAAAAGAAAACATAACGTTAATTATAGAAACAAATGCAGCAATTAAAGCCAATATTATATTTAGAGATATGATGAACATTATAACAGGAAAAGCAAGAGTCATAGTTATAAGTCCGATATCTAAATTGCGAAAAACCGTCATAAATCCTAATTTCCTTAATTTATCCTTAGAGATGGGTAAGGTCTCGTACCACCTAAAAGCCTCTCCAGACATCATAGCCGCAATACTGAACATCCCCAACATTGTTAAATATAATAATTGCATAATAAAAAATGCTCCAAAAAGAATACTTCCGGGGATTAAGACCGAATCTGCAGAAATTAGAGGATTGCCAAGGGCGTATTTAGCTTCTAGATAAGTACTTATTGGTAAAAATGAGATAGATAAAAACAATCCTGAAAATATTATTTTTATAGCAATAACTTGTTGTTTAATAGATTTTTTATTTTTTTTGTATTTCTCCATAAGGCGGGCTTGGTTAGCTCCAGAAGATTGAACCTGCCCCTCCATCGTGATCTCTAAATTAGTGAATTTAGCCAGTTTATAGAGCGTTAAATCCTTTTCTGTCATAAAAATGAATCACCTTATTTTTTGGTGTTTTTAAAAGATTTTCGCAATTTTTTAACAATTTCGTTGACGCTCGTATCTTGTTCTGTCAATCTTAAGAAAACGTCTTCTAAACTCGCACCTAACTTGTCGGCTTGCTGTCGAAGTTCGTCCATCGTTCCAATTCCAACCAATTTTCCCTTACTCATTATTGCTATTCGGTTACATAAATCTTCTGCTATTTCCATGATATGGGTAGAAAAAAGAACGGAGCCTCCTTTCTCAATATGGATATCCAATATCTCTTTAACAACTCTTACGGACTTTGCGTCAAGTCCTGCCAAAGGCTCGTCTAAAATTAGTAAATCTGGGTCGTGAAGAATCGCCGAAATAATTTGAATTTTC
>JABCSY010000130.1 GCA_018238625.1 Promethearchaeota archaeon | reverse complement strand
GATAGTAATTCAATGGAATTTCAACTTTATTATCTTGGCACAAATCAATTTGATGTTTCCATTAATTTCTTTACAGTAAATTTTGGTGAAAGATTGCTATTTAATGACACAATTTTACCTTACGATCCACTTATTCAAGAATTAGAATTTCCAACTAACTTAAACGAAGGCGCTTTAAATGGTACGGTTATTGGAGATCTAAATTTGAATGATTTAAAATTAAACGATGACAAATTCTTCAGAGCGCAAGCAGACACTAATAATCTTTCGATAGAATTTAAATTTAATATACTGGAAAATGTAGATTTATCGTTGTGGGATGTTGATCTCTATGATTGGGGCTTTGATTATGTTATGAGAGTGCCTCCTCTTTACCCTTATCCCTATATACCTCAAATAGATTTTCGAACGAGTTCTAATGTAAGTATTGATAATCCAAATGATTTATCATTAGCAGTTATTGAAATTTACAAGGGAAATGCAAATTATTCATTTCTTTCAGATGAAAAAAATGCAGATGATTGGCTACAACTTAGTGAAAGTAATAAATCTCTCGCATTTAAGGAAGAAACTACCACTAATGAAGTTTTGACATCACTATACACATGGGTAATGGTCCAATTAATAAATTCCAGCGATGACAATTCCATTAGAATCCGAATCAGGTATGTAGGGAACGGCACATTCGAAAATTTTAATGTTTCGATTGACGAGTTTACTCTCAACTTATACATACAGAATACGATCACATCAGATATTACCTCAAAGATTGGATTTGGACTGGATAATAACAACTTAAAACCTTCTGACATAAAATTAAAGAGTTTTGGATTTGATGTTGTTGATAATGGGGCTCTTAGAGGAATCTGGGAAGGAGACATCGATCTTGGTGCTCCTCTTCAGGGATTTTTTGAGTTTAATGTTAGTTCCCTTTGGAATTTCATAAAATTCGATGTAAATGGAACGTATGAGGTTTATAAAGTTCAGGTTCAAATAGAGTTCCTTGAGAACCCTGATAGGCAATATGAAGTTGGAAACCATCCTTTTTTAGTGAGGGTTCTTAGTGGAGATGGAAGACCCTTAGAAAACCTGAATATTATTTTCCAAGTGCTTCAAGGCGGCTCGTTAGTAACATTTGAAACCAGAGTTACAACTAATAATGAAGGGATAGCTACAGCAAATATTGAATTTTCACAAACTGGAGAACTATATTCAATAAAAGCGATTTATAGCGAAGAGGGAATCTATGTTAGTTCCGAATTACAATCAAGCAATATCAGAATCGTTGATGACTTTATTCAATTTATGGATACATTCCTACAATTACTGCCTTATATGATAGCAATACTATCCGGCTTATTCATTTTCATTGCTGTAAAACGACACAAGACACACAAGTTGAGAAGAATTTGGTCGGCAGAAGCAATGGTTCTAGATGATTTAGTAAATATTTCTTATATTATGATTATCCACAAGGAAGTTGGAGTTTCGATATACAGCAAACAAATAGCTCTCGAAGGACTCGATTCTGATTTGATTTCAGGTTTTTTACAAGCAATCTCACAGTTCCGTCAAGAATTTACAAAAGGAGCAAAGAATTTACAGATAAGTAAGGGTTTCGAAATGGATTACTATGATTTTAAAATAATTATCGTTGACGGCGATTTTGCTCGAGTTGCTTTAATTTTAGACAAATCCCCATCTGACCAGTTAAAACTTAATCAAACCGCATTTAAAAATGCATTTGAAGTTAAATTTAGACCATACCTTGAAAATTTTACGGGCGATATCACGCCATTTAGAGAGACTGACCCATTGATTGAAAAATATTTTAACATAACTTTAATGTACCCTTTGAAGCTAGCAAGTTACCGAGATGTGTTCAAATTAAATACTCTTGAAAAAGTATTGGTAGAAGTTGCTGAACAGATTCAAAAAGAAAGGAAATTCTTCTTTGTTTCTAGCTTATTGAGCTTTGGAATTGCGGGTAGAAAGGAATCGAGAGATCAAATTATAAGTTCTATACTTTCGTTAAAAAATAAAGGGATTTTAGTACCAGTAGAGATCAAATAAATTTTTTCTAAATACTAATTTTTTTATTTCTTTTTAATTTAAACAATAATGAGCAAAAAAGCTGTAACTTTAATTCTAATTTTAGAGCGTGCTAAACATTAATCAGCAGACAATAAATGATTTAGTGAAATTAATATCCCAATTTGTTGAGAGAAAGCCGGGTACTCTATCCGGGAAATTTCGTAGCAACCCTCAAATCGTTCATTATTATTACGAAATTATTCGATATTGGAATAAAATAAATTATATCTTAAAGCGAAAGCTTAATCCTACAAATAAACATCTTGTTTCTAGTAGTTCTGATAATGCTAAGTATTTAATTGCTATTTATCGAATTGTATGGGAAAAGGAAAATACTTTAAAAACGGTAAAAGAGCTCAATCTAACCAAACAACAATCGAAACTTCTTAATAACATTGAATTCTTTTCGTGGAAGCAAGCCTTAAGAGGAAAAAACGAGATCGAAAGATTAAGTTTAGAACTTGCAATTCCGTCTTTTTTAATTAATAAGCTATTACCTATAATAGGAATTAAATCTATAAAAGAAAATTTCGAACCTTTGAAAAATGTAGAAGGTTGTGAGCCATTAACATTTAGAACTAACGATTTATGGAATGAGGAATCGAACCAAAATTCAATAGAACTTATTTTGAAAGATTTAGAAGAACATAATATTAGTGTTAAACAGGATATCCATTTTTTAAGATTGTTCCATACTAGTCTAAAAGATAAAAAGAAAATCGTTTTAAGTAAATCGTATAAAGAAGGTAAACTCGTTATACAAGACAAGGCATCTTTTACGGTCGTTCATTTATTACAACCTCACCCTAACGAGTTGATATGCGATATGTGCGCGGCTCCGGGGATAAAAACAAGCATTATTGCCCAATTGTCTCAAAATCAAGCAAGAATTATAGCTAGCGATTTTAGCACATATAGGATGAATGTTATGAGTCGGATATCAAGAAATCTAAATGTATTAAATTCTCATTTGATTAATTCAGACAGTATTAAATTACCTGTTAGATTTACTAACTTATTCGATAAAGTTTTGTTAGACGCACCTTGTACTGGAAGCGGGACGTTTTCTACGAACCCTGAGCTTAAATGGCGGCAGAATGAAGGATTTCTACATCAAAATGTTGTGCTTCAAGAGAAATTGCTGAAAAGTGCTCTTAAATTGCTAAAACCTTCGGGCATTCTCGTTTATTCTACTTGTAGTTTTTATCCTGAGGAAGGCGAATTACAAGTTTTAAAGATATTAGACAATTTTGAACCTATGGAGCTTCCAAAATGGTTTTCTCCCAGCTATAAAGTTAAAAACCGACAAATTCTTGGTACGGGAAGATTATTTCCCGCAATTCACCAAACAAAAGGCTTTTTTATAGGAAAATTCAAAAAAAAGTAATTATAATATTACTAAAGCAACTTTTTTTAAAGGAGGATTTAAGATGGACCGCTCTAAATTTTGGACCATAGGACAAATTGACGCTACGGGAATAAAAGGCCCCCATGAAAAGGAATTTGAAGATATTAGCAACGCAAATTATTTATATTTCGCGGATATTGATACGATTAAGCTCAAAAAGATAATAGCGGAGGATATTGGAGGAAAAATAGAAAATATAGGATTTGACGAAGATTGGACTATTACTTTAGAAATGTTTCCCGAAGTGATTATTCATTTAGCTTATTCTTATTTTGGAGATGAATTTGGGGATGGTATTACGGCCGAATTTAAGTGTTTTTTTTCGGGAGAGCGAGCTACCTTAGTACCAGGTGAAGACAGCGTAACTTATGTTGATATTATTTTTAATTTTTTGGAAAGGATGATTAAAAATAAAGAACCCTTTGAAAAATCTTACGATAAAAAAACTGAACTGATGCAAAAGGTATTAATCCAACGAAAAGAGCCCTTCAATTTATTAAAAGACGAGGATCAGAAAAGTTTAGCGTCCTATTTAGGGGCAGAAGTCTGGAAAACGGGTAAGGAATGGCGAATCAAAAAAGAAGTTTTTCCAGACATTTTTATAGAATTAGTTTATGATAATCAAGAGGGCTTAGATATATTCTATTCAGGTAAGGCGCTTCTTAAAAAGATCGGAAGTTACCACATAGAATTGGTAGGAATTTTCTTGATTAATCACGTGCTACGATACATTACACTAAACAATCTCGAAAAGCAGTTACCTGATATTTGTTACATCATGTTTTCGAGGTATTATACTAAACAAAAAAATTGGACTCATAGAAGAACTTAAGAAATAAAAAAAAATATTAGATAGTTGTCCATAATATAGTTCTACCTTGCTTACGAGCGCGTTTTATTTTTTTAGAGCTTTCTAAACCAGACATTAATTTCCAAATCTGCGAGTTGCTTAATTTGAAATACCTTCTTAACTCTGGGGTTGACATTTCAGTACCGTTTAATAAATTTACAATTAGCCTTTTGATTTCTTCAACTGTGTCTTCGCTAGATTCAACCGGTGTATCGTTTTCATCTTCTATAAGATCCATTTCATGGGCAATCCTTGAAGCAACTTTATTAAGTTGTTTAATGTTGTTATCAATACCACGAGGTTTCATAAACAAACAGGTTAATTCCAAATCTTTTGGAAACGCAACAATGTAAAAGTTATCGTACAAAATAGCTCGTGGTTTTTTTCCTGCATTACCTCCTCGAAATGCTAGATAAAAATTCATAGCGAAATCCTCAAGGTTCATTAAATTGGTAGGTGCCCCATATTCCTTTTTCCATTTGAGAAATGGCCCGTCTATCATATCGAAACCTATTAAAGCCGCACCAAAAAGCTCTTTTTCGTTAAAGTTCAATTTCTTTTAATCTCCTCCTTATTGCGATTTGTTTCAATTCTTTTCTAATAATATCCATTAATTTAATTCTATTGTTGGGATTAATAGCCGAAAATCCATACGTCTTAACTCGAAGAATATCTTCTACGCGATTAGGACTCATACGGCCATCGCTCTTTTGCAAATCTTGTTTGTTTGCTATTGCTATAATTGGGCATTCTTTACCGACAAAATGCGTAGCGTAATTAATTAATTCTCGTGAATTTAAAACATTACGGGGAGTCGAATCAGTTACGATAAAGATTACATCTGAACCTAAAAGATAATCTTTTGAATAAGCCTTAAAGTACGACCTTTGCCCGCCCATATCCCACACTTTGAGATAATAATCGTCTAATTTGACCGTTTTTAAATCAAAGCCATGGGTAGGCAAATATAATCGATCAACCGAATTCTTAGAGAGAAGCTTTAACATAGTTGTTTTGCCGACTGCCGGCGATCCTATGAATGTAATCTTCATCAAGCTTTTTATTTCTGAACTCAACATTTCTTAAATCATTACGAAAAGAATATATTTAATAAAAAAAAGAGAAAATAAATTACATATATCTATATAATATCGACATGATATGTCAGTTTTGGGGGGACAATAATTCAGTGAAATTAGAATAATATTAGTCTTATATTAAAAATTATTAAGATTAATAGATTATAATTAAATTATTGGATAAAAAATTTAAAATAAATGAAATGGTGAAACAATTAATCGATAAAAGAGGAAGTAAAACAATTGTAATTAGTGGTTCAATGAAATATAAGCAAGAGATGACTGCGTTATCCCATAAATTAGAAGCTGATGGGTACAAAAGAGTGGTTGAACCAAGCGATGAAGAATACATTGAAGGTGATGATGTAATTGATAAAGCAATGAATCATCTTATTTATGAAAAAATAATTGAGCATGCTGATTTACTACTTATATATGATGAAGAAGGTTATGTTGGTCTTTCTACTGCAATGGAGATACAAAAAGCATTAGACTGTAATGTTCCTGTTAGGTTTTTGTTTGAACCAGAAGCATTAGAATTCCAAGCACTATGTAGACATCCAGATTACGACATTAAAGTGGATACCAAATATTTTTTACCATTATTAAAGCAGAAAGCCATGTCCTTTATTTAGGGCATGGATGAATGCTTATAAAATTCATTAAACCTACTTAGTTATCGTTTTTTTATAGTATCTAAACAATTTAATTTTAATGGAATATCATAGAGAACCCCGTAAAGTCTACTCGTTATTATATCACTTAATCTTTGTGGTTAAATACCGTCAGCAAGTTTTCTTAGAAAAGATTGGTATTATTAAAGACGCAAAAAATAAGATTCTGGAATTATCCAACAATTTTGAGGTCAAAGTGGTGGAAATTGAATGTGGGATCGATCACGTTCACTTGTTGATTTCTGCTAAACCTACGCTAGATATTCCAAAATATATCAATACTATCAAGGGACATTCTTCTCGATTCCTAAGGAAGGAATACAAATCATTCCTACAGAATAAATTAGGGGGCAACCATTTTTGGAGCCCTAGTTATTTCATTGCCTCTACAGGAAATGTATCGCTTGACGTTCTAAAGCAATATGTTGAAAAGCAACGGGGGAGAATTGCTCTTGAAGGTTAACCAAGCTGTTAAGATTCGGATATATCCTACAAACCTCCAACGAGAGGTGCTTAATAAGACTTTTGGCTGTTGTCGTCTGTTATGGAATAAGATGTTAGCTGAACGCAACGAGACATATCGGCAACTTAAAAATAACTCTGAAGCTCTAAGAGAACACAAATATAAGACAGAAAAGGAATACAAACAAGATTTTGAGTTCATGAAAGAGGTAGATAGCAAAGCCTTACAATCCACTACTCGACATTTAATAGAAGCCTTCCAGAACTTTTTTAAAGGCCTAAAAAAGACTCGAAAAGTAGGGTATCCGAGGTTTAAATCGAAGAGAAATAGGCAATCCTATACCACTTATAACGTCAACGGCAACATCAAAATCGATTTCGACCGAAAACGAATTAAGCTCCCTAAAATTAAGACTTGGATAAAGTATAAAGACAATAGAAGTTTTGCGGAAACAATTCGCCACGTGACCGTTTCGAAAACCAAGAGCGGTAACTATTATGTATCCATTTTAATCGAGAGAGAATTCAGCATCACTCCGCTGACAAAGGTTCGTAATACTAAAATTGGCGCATTTGATATGTCTGCTAACGAGTTTTTAGTAGGCGAGAGCGAGGACTTTTCCAATCCAAGGTTTTATCGATCCTCAGAATTAAAACTTAAGAAATTACATCGCCAATTATCCCGCAAGAAAAAGGGTTCCCAGAACCGATGGAAAGCAAGGCTGCGGTTATCTCGAGCATATGAAAAGATTTGGAACCAAAAACACGATTGGGCGCATAAGACAACCTTTAGGCTTGCTAACAAGTATGAAGCGGTGATTTTGGAAGACCTTAATGTGCAAGGAATGCAACAGTTTAATAGTGGGCTTTCAAAATCCGTGACATTAGACTTCTCTTGGTATCAATTCATAACTTTGTTAAAATATAAGCTTGAATGGCGAGGGAAACACTATCAAGAGGTAGACCGTTATTTTCCTTCAAGTAAGCTATGTTCAACTTGCGGGTACAAGAATACAGATTTAACCTTAGCAGAGCGCGAATGGACCTGTCCCGAATGTACTACGCGCCATCAACGAGACATAAACGCTTCAAAGAATCTTAAGAGAGAAGGTATTCGCCTTTTAAAAGAAAAAGGCATCACAGTCATTACTTGACCTACCGTTGGAACAACGGGAAGTTACGCTTGTGGAGATCGCGTAAGACGCCTTTTAGGTGCAGTGGTCGGGGAAGCAAGAATCCAGCTCCTTTAGGGGGTGGTAGTTCAATTTCGAACCTTTGCCCTTTAATTTGAATATTTCTTACAGATTGGGTTTAGCATATTAACTTTTAAATAAATTGCAATTTTTTAATAAATTATTACATAATTTCGATTAGATTAATTTATGATTATACTTGGATTGCAAGAAACCGATTGGTTAACGCGAGGACCTCACACACAGCATCACATCTTCGAAAGATTATCAAAGAACACTAATTTTAAAATTACAGTATTTGATTACGATATCGATAAAATTGTACGGTTAAAATCGTTAATTATAAAAAAATGTATTTACGATAACATAGACCGTGCAGTAAAAAACTCAAATGTTATTATAATTCGAACAGCGCATATTCAAGTGCCGTTTATAAGGAGAATATCTTCTCTAATAACAAATTTTTTTGGAATACTAGCATTTTTTAGAAAGAATCGACCAGACATTATCCTAGGCTTTTCGCTAACGAACGGAGTTATAGGGTTATTATTAGCTAAGTTATTTAGAACCCCCTACATATTTTACTACATAGATTTGTTACACACGCTCGTTCCAGTGTCTTACGCACAAGATTTTGCTAGATTGATTTCGCGATTTTTATTTAAAAACTCAGATCGAGTAATTGTCGTTACTAAACCGCTTCAAAAATACGTCTTAAACGAAGGCGTTCCCATAGAGAAAGTAAAAATCCTTTTAAATGGGATATCCCTCGAAAATACTATTGTAGACAGAGAAAGACTTGGAGATTTAAAATCTGATATTTCAATAGAAGACGACGATTTTGTTATTTTATATATGGGATATCTATATGATTTTGCGGGATTAAAAGAAATTATTGACTATTATAATGTTGACGTAAAAAGCGGTAAATTAAACATTAAATTTTTAATAGTTGGCGATGGTGGAATTTACAATCGTTTAATTAACCATGTTAAAGAGATTAACGCAGATTGGGTAATTCTAACGGGCAAAGTTCCGTTCTTCGAAGTTACAGAGTACATTGAATTAGCAGATTTATGTTTGATGAGCTTTGAACTTAACGACGTAACAAAAGACATTACTCCTGTAAAAGTAATGGAATATATGGCAATGAAAAAACCTGTTTTATCAACTAGCCTACCAAGTGTTGTTCATGAAATAGGAAAAAATAACGGAGTAATTTTTGTTCAGAACCAAAAAGAATTGGTAGAAAAAATTAGAGATTTAACAAAAGAAAAAGAAAAATTAAAAACCATCGGTCTACAAGGCTACGAATTAATTAAGAAGTACTATATGTGGCCAAATATTTTGAAGGATTTGAAAAAAATAATGCTCGATTTAATTAAAGAAAAGAAACAATTAAGTTAATATAGAATTTATTGGAGAACCAAGATCTTATGATCAATATTGCGATGTTTACTCCGTTTTTCACGGGAAATTTAGGCGGCCCATACAATGTTATAATGGAACTTGCTCCAATTCTGGAGCGAAAAGGAATTTCCACTAATATATATACAACCTCAGCTATTCGGAAATTTGGACGGGCAAGAACCGAATTTTTCGAAGAAAAAAGTAAAAATTTCAAAATTTATCGTTTTGATTCTTACTTAAAATTTAAGGAATATAGAACTTCGTTTAAACTACTACCCTTTCTGTTGAAAAATGAAAAAAATATAGATATTGTCCATTCCCATGCTTTAAGAAGCTTTCAGGAAGATAACGGATTAATTGTCTCGCTTATCAAGAAAAAACCACTGATAATTTCGCCACACGGAGGAATCAACATAAATTGGGACTATAGAGATAAAATTCCAAAAATGATTTCTGATAAAACCATTGGATATCTTAAAAAATACTTGAAACCACATTACATTGCTGTTAC
>JABCSY010000049.1 GCA_018238625.1 Promethearchaeota archaeon | reverse complement strand
AAGTACTAGAGACATATGATAGCACAACTAATGGAAGAAATCAAGTCACTCATCATATTGACGATGGTGGACAAACTTATGGCTCTGTAGAATTTTGGTTTAGAGTTTCAAATGTTAATCTTGGTAATGATATTTATTTCCTCGCAACTGAAGGAGGATACGGTATTATTTTTGGAGTAGATAATGGATATTTCCGCTATAATGGTCTAGGGAACATTGTTGCGTGTTCGTCAAACACTTGGTACCATATTAACCTTGAGTTTGAATGCTCGACGGGTAATTATCAAGGACTTTCTCAATACTCGTGGCATGTATACATCGACGGAGTACTTTATGGTCATTATACTTTTCTAGAAAATAAACCTGATGTAAAAAGTATCATGTTTTACAACGGCTACTGGGCCGATTCTGGAGGTTATTTTTACTACGACGCATTTGATTTTTCTTGGAATTCTGATTATACTCTTGGAGATAATCTCAACGAGGGTTTATTGCTAAGTTATTCAAATACCACGAATTTAGAATGGCAAGGTTATTCTTTGGGCGGAAACGCGAATAAAACCATTTTCGGTAATAC
This sequence comes from Promethearchaeota archaeon, assembly GCA_018238625.1. Lineage (GTDB taxonomy): Archaea > Asgardarchaeota > Lokiarchaeia > Sigyniarchaeales > SOKP01 > SOKP01. The sequence continues at coordinate 30,089 of JABCSY010000049.1, read as the reverse complement.
TACCCTTCCAATGCCAGAAGATGGTCAACATCGAATTCAAGTGTTTGGAAACGATTCACTAGGAACAATGTATGAATCAAATATCAAGCATTTTACTATTAATTCATCTCATAATATATACATTGATACCCCCGAAAATACGACTTATACTGAGCCAATGAGCGGATATTACCCCAGCATTTATGGATTTGAGGACGAAAATAATGACAATATGGGAGAAGATATAAGATTTGTAGATTATGACAAGTCTGAATCTAGTAGTTATTCCAAAATAATAGCCGAACTTGACGGGCATAAAAAAGTACTAGAGACATATGATAGCACAACTAATGGAAGAAATCAAGTCACTCATCATATTGACGATGGTGGACAAACTTATGGCTCTGTAGAATTTTGGTGTAGAGTTTCAAATGTTAATCTTGGTTATAACATTTATTTTAGCGCAACTGAAGGAGGACATGGCATCATTTTTGGAGTAGATAATGGATATTTTCGCTATAATGGTCTTGGAAACATAGTAGCGTGTTCGTCAAACACTTGGTATCATATTAACCTTGAGTTTGAATGCTCGACGGGAAGTTATCAAGGACTTTCTCAATACACTTGGCATGTATACATCAACGGAGTACTTTATGGTCATTATACTTTTCTAGAAAATAAACTTGATGTAAAAAGTTTAATGTTTTACAACGGCTACTGGGCTGATTCTGGAGGGTATTTTTACTACGACGCGTTTGGATTTTCTTGGGATTCTGATTATACTATTGGAGATAATCTTAACGAGGGTTTATTGCTAAGTTATGATAATACTACCACTTTAGATTGGAAAGGTTACTCATTGGACGGAAACGCGAATAAAACCATTTTCGGTAATACTACCCTTCCAATGCCAGAAGATGGTCAACATCGAATTCAAATGTTTGGAAACGATTCACTAGGAACGATGTATGAATCTGATATGAGACATTTTACAGTTAAGCATATTACTATATTCACACCTGAAAATATAACTTATACAGAACCAATGGATGGGTATTATCCCGCAACTTACGGGTTTGAAAACGATTTAGACGGGACAATCCCTCAAGAATGGTTTTTAGGAATAGCTACGGGGGGTACTGCCCAAGTAGTATCCGAACTCGGGGGTCGTAAGAAAGTCGTACAGGTGGTTGATACTGTTACCAACGGATACCCCTATTTACTACAGACCTTTACGTCGCAAACAACGGGGATTGTAGAGTTTTACGTCCGTAAAGAGAGCGGTAGTACTCAAGCAGGTTTCGAACTTAGGTCGGCGGGAGTTATTGCTACGGGGATAAGAATAGATTATAATAATAATGGCAAGTTCGAAGCATATCAAGGCGCTGGATATTTGGAAATTGCAGCAGGTGATTACAGCGATCAAACCTGGTTCCACATAAAAGTTGCTTTTGATACTTCAACGGATACAGCAGATTTTTATGTTAATGGAGTTCTTGAGGCAAGTAGCGTCGCATTTAAGCAAAACGTAGCGTCTATAGATAGAATTTATTTTGGTCCAAATTACGCTTATACTGGAAGCTTTTACTTTGATGCAGTCGGATATTCATGGGATTCTGATTATAATATAGGCGATAATTTAGACGAAGGTTTGCTACTTAGTTTTGAGAAAGCTACTAATTTAGATTGGATCGGTTATTCTTTAGATGGAACAATTAATAAGACGATTATAGGGAATACAACAATTCCTCTTCCAGAAGATGGAAATCACAATATTCAAGTATTCGGAAACGATTCCCTTGGAACGATTTACAGCTCTGATTTACAATACTTCTCTGTTGATAATTTAAGTCCTATCATAACAATTAATTCTCCGTTTCAAAATGAACACTATGATTCATTAGCTCCTAATTTTGATATATCTATTACGGAGCCAAACTTAAACGCTACTTGGTACACAATAGATAGCGGGCTTACGAATGTCACCTTTACGGGGTTCACTGGAACGATAGATCAGACCGAATGGGACGATCAAGTAGATGGGCAAGTAACAATTAGATTTTATGCTAACGATACTTTCGGACATATTAATTTTGCAGAAGTCTTAGTTGAGAAGGATACGATGTTACCTTCGATAATCATTAATTCACCGAATGCAGATGATTATTATGGTTCAGCAGCTCCTATTTTTGACATATCTATTACGGAACCAAACTTAAACACTACTTGGTACACAATAGATAGCGGGCTTACAAATATCACCTTTACGGGGCTCACTGGAACGATAGATCAGACCGAATGGGACGATCAATTAGATGGGCAGGTAACAATTAGATTCTATGCTAACGATACACTTGGACAAATATATTATACTGATGTATTAATTAATAAAGACACTTTAGATCCAGTAATTACAATCAATTCACCATTAACTGGAGAGATCTTTACAGCCTTACCACCCCATTTTAACTTAACAATTGATGAAGTGAATATGGATACAACTTGGTATACTCTCGATGGGGGCGCTACAACAATAGACTTTACGGAATTGACTGGTTATATAGATTCGATTGCTTGGAATAACGCACCAATTGGTGCCGTAACGATAAGATTCTATGCGAGAGATAAAGCGGGTAATGAGGTTTATCAAGAAGTTATCGTAATAAAGAGTAGTGGCCAGCAAGAACCACCAGAAATCCCAGGATTCAACATTGTGTTATTGTGTCTAACAATTGTTATTATAACAACAAGTTTACTTAAAATTAAAAAATATAAAATTAAATAATCATTTTTTCTTTTTCTTTTTTAGTCTGAAGAAGATAATTCAGAATTAGCTTGTTTTTAAAAAGATTAGAAATAAAAAGATAAAATTATAAGTTCAATACATTTTTTTGAATTTTAATCAATTCCATTATACCCTTTTCTCCGACTTCGATTATTTCGTTTAGTTTCTCCTTATTAAACGGTAATCCTTCCGCAGTTCCTTGAATTTCGAGAATTTCTAAATCTTCGTTCGCTACTAAGTTAAAATCGACATCTACTTTAGAATCTTCTTCGTAATTTAGGTCTAAAAGAACCTTGTTATTTTTAAGACCAAGCGATATGCCCGCAGTGACCTTGTAATCGGGAAACTCGTATATTCTTTGTTCGTTATATAAGAAATTGATGGCGTCAAAAACGGCAACAAAGGCTCCTGTGATCGAGGCACATCTCGTACCGCCATCGGCTTGTATGACGTCGCAATCAATTCTAATCGTACGTTCGCCAATTTTCTCGTAATTGAACGCGGCTCTCATACTCCTCCCTATTAAACGCTGTATTTCGTGAGTTCTACCCTTTACCTTTCTTTCTCTTTCTCTGTTGTTTCTATTTTGGGTCGCTCTTGGTAACATATTATATTCTGCGGTTATCCAACCCGACCCTGTATCTACCAAAAACCTCGGAACATTTTCCAGAACGGAGGCAGTAACGATTACTTTTGTGTTTCCTTGAGTGATTAACACGGAACCTTCGGGGTACTTTAAAAAGTCCCTTTCGATAGTTGTTTTCCTAATTTCATCGAAAGTTCTTCCGTCAAATCTTACATTTCCAACCATTTAGATAAAACCAGATTTTTATCAATTGTATTTTAAGATATATGAAGTGAGTTTTAAAAATATTTTATACACTTAATGAAAAAAAAAATGATTAAAATACTTTTAGAAAAGCAGTTAGAAATAAAGAATTAGTATTTTTATGCGAATTTTATTTAAGAGGGTATGTTCCTAAGATTTTTTGCCAAATCACGCTTGATTTCATTTGCTCGAGCGCTTTTTTCGCTCTAGGATCGTTTTTGTCAGCTTCAAAATCCATAAAAAAGATGTATTCCCACCTTCCTTTTTTTCTTGGTCTTGACTCGATTTTTGACAAATTGATCTCTGCCTCTGAAAAAATTTTTAAAACCCAATATAGAGCTCCTGGTATGTGTTTAGTTACAAACACGATTGATGTTTTCATTTTTTCAGCTTTTAATGGATTTTCTAGTTTAGAAATAATTAAAAACCTTGTAAAGTTAGAGGGGTCATCTTCTATATTCGAGTTCAGAACTTTCAAATCGTATATACTCGCAGCAAAATCAGTGCCAATCGCCGCGTAAGATTTATCAGCTAACTCTTTAATTTTCCGCATAGCTTCGGCAGTTGAGCTAATATCAATTAAATTTGAGCTTGGTAGGTTGCTTTTTAACCACGATTTGGTTTGAGCAAATGCTTGGGGGTGTGAAAAAACATTTTTTACGAGAGAAATTTCTGCTTCTTTTAAGCCTATTAAATTCTGGACGACTCTCATCTCGACTTCTCCGTAAATAAATAGTTCTTTTTCAATCAATAAATCGAGCGTCTCTCGCACGGTTCCATAAAAACTATTTTCAATTGGAACAATCCCGTAATTTAATATTTCTTTTTCAACATCATCAAAGATTTCTGAAGTTGAGTTGCACGGAATGAATTGCGTTCCAGCTTTAGCAAAAGATTCAAGGGCTGCTTGGTGCGTGAAAGTGCCCTTTGGCCCTAAATATCCAACTTTAGTAACTGTGTCTTGAATAACCTTACTTGCGCTAATAATTTCTTTCCAAATAGCTTCCATACTTTCTTTTTCGAATATCGTTGATTTATTTTTGATTCTCTCGATAACTTCCACCTCCCTTTTGGGTTGAACTATTTCTAAATTCAGATTTTTCTTTAAATTTCCAATCTTAATTACGATGTTTCCTCTTTTATTCAACAGATCAACGATTCGATCGTCAATTTCGTTAATTTCTTTTCTGGTCTCTTCTAAATCTTCTTTGTAATTCTGTTCTTTGCTCATATTAATCACCCTATAATTGTAATAATTATTAAATAAGTATTTAGAAAAAATATAGTTTACAAAAGTTTTTGCAAATTTAATTCTAACCCGGCAACGGGGAACTCCAGTTTAAAGTTCAACAACACTTCGGGATGGATCTCTCCAATCTCTCCAATTTTCTCACCATTTACATAGATATCCCCATAACGACCGCTTATATAGCTTGGGTTCTTCCCAGGCTTAATCTCGTATTTATCATAAAGCCCAAGAGCCGTCATGATGAAATCTAAAGTCGACCTTATTTCTGTAAAATCAGCGTCTTCGTGGTACGACGTCGCTGAAAGATGAATTTCTCTTTTTGCGCCGGTTTCTTCTTCTTTCGAAAGTAGAATGATGTCTCCAACTTCAAAAATTCTAATTGGTTTCTCTTCAGATATGTTAAATCGTATCGTTTCCATTAATTTAGGTAGTATTGAAGTCCGCATGGTATCGTATTCTTTTGATACAGGGTTAGCAATTTGAATTAATTTGGATTCATCCATTTTTTTTTTCATATAATCGAATTGTTTTTCAGAATTTGATAAAATGAAATTAAGAACTTCTAAATATCCTGCTCCGATCATAATTAGTCTTATTTTATTAGAGAACGATTGAATAGGGTGATATTCTCCGACGCATCCTTCTCGAATGGTTTTTGGTATATTAAAATATCCATAACCGATCGCGACTTCTTCAGTGAAATCAACTGGATGCATTATGTCACCTCGAAAGGCAGGAACATAAATGTCTAAATATCCTTTTTTCTTGGATCTTTTAGCCTCCAGCCTACTTTTCTTAAAACATTTAATCATTTCAGCGGCAGATAAATTCAGACCGATATAATCGTTAATATAGTCAATTTCAACTTCCCATTTTTTTGAATCTAAATTTGGGGTATTAATTTCTTTTTCTCCTTCGTAATTTACTTTAACACTTTCAATTTTCGCTCCCATGTCTGATAAAGTCGTTGATAAGATGTTTAAAGCAAGATTTACCGCGTTAAAATCGGTACCAGTCAAATCCAAGAATAAATTCTTCGTTTCTTCAGTTACAGTTGTTAGAACTCCGTTTATTATTGGAGGAAACGAAAGAACTTCGTTATTGCTATCAAAAATTACCGGGTAAACTTCTTTCCCTTCTAAAATGGGAGCGTATTCAATGCCTTTATCGTGAAGGAGTAAAATCTCTTCTAAATTCATTGAATATCCATCTCCATGCAAAGGCGTAAAACTTACTGAACCTGGTTCCACGGCAGTATATCTGTAAGGTGCTTTTACTTTGTCTAAGTCGTGTACTCCGATCGCAACTTTTTTTCTATCTCTTCCAACGGCCCAGTGAAGGTGCTCTTGAATGGTCATCAAGGTAGCTACCTCGTCCTCACCTAAATCAATATTTCGAACTATTCCACATACGATGTAAGGTCTTACTTTTTTTACGCTAGGGTCCACATTCATTACAATATCACTTGGTGTTATGTCGAATGAAGGTATCCCTAGTTCAATTTCGTAATAACCTTTAAGGGTCCTCGCTATACCTTCTGGACTAGAAAAATCAGGTCGGTTTGGATTATACTCCACTTTGACTTTTTGTTCTTCCTCGTTAATGTCTTCTAAATCTAAACCTATCCACTGCAAATCGTATTCTAATTCTTTTAAGTCTAATTTTTTTCCAACTAATCTTTCTAGTCTTTCAATTTTTAATTCGAGTGTTGGTATTTTTTTTCACCTTTTTTTAATATGGTTGTTGTCTTAACCATTTGATTGGATTAATATACAAATCTCTAATGTCCTTCCGGCCGTAGTATAACATTGCTATGCGTTCAAGTCCTTGCCCCCACGCTAAAACTCGAGTGGGTTCTTTGATGCCCCAAGGATACGTTACTTCAGGTCTAAATATTCCTGAACCACCCATTTCTAACCATTCTCCTATTTTATCGTAATATACGGAGACTTCCATACTTGGTTCTGTATACGGGAAAAATCCCGGTCTTGTAACAATTTTTTCAAATCCCATTTTCTTGTAAAATTCTGATAATAAACCAATTAAATCGCTTAAGTTTACGTGGTCGTCGATTACGATACCTTCTATTTGAGTAAATTCAGCTAAATGTGATTTATCTAATTTTTCGTTTCGAAAAACCCTATCGATACAAAAGACTTTTACAGGCGTTTTTTCGTTATCTCTATAAAACTTAGCCAGACGCCTTATAGTTGTGGCGGTTGTATGGGTTCTTAATACCGTTTGTTTTGCAACCTCTTCGTCCCATTCGTAACCCCATCCAAGCGAATTAGAATCGCCCCCATTTTCGTGTGTAGCTTTAACAGCCATTACTTTATCTTTATCCGGCAACTTCGCGATTTTTGGATTGTTCAAATAGAAAGTATCTTGTAGTTCGCGAGCAGGATGGTCTTGCGGTTGAAATAACGCGTCAAAGTTATAAAATGCGCTTTCTACGATTGGACCTCTTATTTCCGTAAAACCCATCGAAATAAAAACCTCTCTGATTTCGTTAATGAGATTAACGAGAGGATGATATTTTCCCCCTTTCAATGAAGGTCCTGGTTTGGTCACATCAAACGCTTTTAAATTGTAATCTTTCCAAGAGCCAGAGCTAAGCATCTCCGAGGTGAGTTTGCTTACATGCTTCAACTCTTTAATTTCAGATAATTTTATATCTCTACCCTTTTTTGTTAGAAAAATAATTCGTTGCGTTTTTCTTGCTTTTTTTATTAATTTCCTTTTATTTAGATGGTCTAAGCATTCCAATTCAATTTTTGATAATTTAGAATAGTTAAGGATTGGGCTCTTTTCGAATTTTTTCATAAATTTCTCAACATCTGTTGCGGGGAACTCTTCAGCAACGAGGAAGACCTTACTCTCTCCCGTAGCTTTACTTTGAGCGACCCAACGATGCTTTTTCATGTTAGAAAGCCCAACGTAAAAAATCTTATTGTCTAATTTAGATTTGTTAAGGAATTCTGTTATACCAATCTCTTTAATGTCAGATTTATTCAATAAATTAAGCAATTTACGCTCTGGTAATCCGACTTCTAAGTAATTTAACCCCTCATCGTTTAAAGATATTTGATTTATTTCTTCTTCTTTGAATCCACCTAATTTTTCATCGATGAGATCGTTAATAGCTGCCATGAGTACTATATAATCAACATTTAATTCTTTTGCTAATTCTATTGCCATAAGCTCTGTGCTTTTACTCTTCAGAACTTTGAGAATTTCAATAACTTGTTTCTTTAATTTAATCGTCATGTCTTAAAATCAAAATCATTTTACTTTTCGTTATATTTTTTCTAAATCTTTAACCTTTTTAAATCTTTCGTGGAATTAATCGTTTTAAATTGCTCGTTCATGAATTAGAACGATAGCTTGAGATTGAATAAAGTATACAATTAATTATAAAACGATCAACTCTCTTATATAACCGCAGCCAAGGGAAAGAAAGTAAAATAATATAGTTATTCCCTTGGCAAAATAAAGAAGCCAAAGATAAATGAATCTTGATAGAATTGTTTTGAATTTAGTAATAAATAACTAAAAAGCTTCATAATATACTCTTCTCAAATATTCAATAACTATAAAATATCTAGTTAATGTCTCCTAAAAAATTTTGCTACTCCAACATTTTTAGGAAAAACTTTTTTTATTAAACTGGATTATTCTATATTACCGTATAAGAATTTTGCTACTAAATCATTAATTTGGAGGAGAAAAAGATTGACACCTCTATTATTCTTACTATTGCATATTTTAATTTATGGCCTTTCACCTCTTCTGGTAATAACAGTATTCCGAGCATTCAATTCTACCGCTTTCTTTTATTCTTATTTTGGATTCTTATATGTTTTCACTCAATTATTTGCTGTCTTGTATTCACTACAAATATCTGAAGATCTTGTAATTACTGGAGGAAATATCGCTTACTCTTCGATCATCCTAATCACATTTTTTATTGGCGTAGCATCTCAAAATCCAACTGTAGTAAGAAATCTAATAAGTATTCAGTTGATTTTTAACTTTTTTCTGTATTTCTTGTATCAGTTATTGGTAGCAATTTTAAGCGCCCCTACAACCATTAATATTTTTTCTGTATCTCCGGGGCTTTTCAGTACAACAATTACGATTAACATAGTTAGTTCGTTTGTTTTTATAATAGAAATTCTTGTTATGTTTTACTTGTTAGAAAAAACTAAAGAATATTTTAAGCTTAACTTTCTAATTATTGTCCTATATATTGTAATTTTCATAGGAATACTATGCTTGGATGGTTTTTTATTTCCATTCATCGTTTCATTCTTTGAACCTGAATTTGGACAGTTTATAGTGGGAAGCGTTTTAGGAAAGTTTATTTTGGGTATTTGCTTTAGCCCTTTTCTCCTAACTTTTATGATCATTCATAAAAAAAGTTTAGATTTATTCTTAAAAAAACCTTTCTCCTTGAGACTTGTAATTCTGCCTAAGAGAAAACAACTCGTAGAAAAGTTGCGAAAAGTGGAAGAAAATCTAAGGGAGACTGAAATAAAATATGAAGAAGCTTACAATAGATCTACTCTTTACAAGGACTTGTTTACTCACGATATTAGCAATATCATTCAGAATATATCAATGTCGTTATATCTGCTAGATCAGGAGAGAAAAAACCGAGCAGACCTTAATTCTGAAAAGCCTAAGAGCCTTTTTAAAAACATCAATAGCCAATTATTAAGAGGAAAAAATTTAATTTCAAATATCAGGAAATTAGCTGAGATTGAAAAAGATGAAATAGAGTTAAAACCCACACCTCTTTTAGAATACTTATCAAATGCCCTCAATTATGTAAGAGAGAGTATGCTAAGCGATAGAATTGAAATAAAAGTCGAATCGATGGAGAAACAAATTATTGTAAGCGCAAATGAAATCTTAGCAGATGTTTTTGAAAATATTTTAATTAATGCAATAAAATATAACCATAATGCAGTTCCAGAAATAATTATCACTATTACAAAAGAAAAATTAAGTGATCGGAACTACGTGAGATTAGAATTCAAAGATAATGGAATAGGAATTCAAGATTCAAATAAAGAGAATATATTCCTAGAAGGTTATAAAGATTTGAAGGGAGGAAAGGGTATGGGGATTGGATTGTCACTTATTACTCAAATTATTAAATCTTACAAGGGAAGGATATGGGTGGAGGATCGAATTAAAGGAGACCATACAAAGGGAAGTAATTTTATTGTTTTGATTCCAGAAGCTAAAGATACCTGAAACTAAATTAAAAAAGCTAAGACGATAGGAAAAATCTCCTATTCTAACGTTTCTCTTATTGAAGTAGAGCTTATAATAGAATTTTGGGAATTTCTAATCATAGGTATAACAATAATAATTAATGGCGTGAAACTCTTGTTTTCCCTGATTTCGTTTATTTTTAAGGCGTTTTTATAAGTCTCTTGACTGGCAATGATTCCTTCGTATTCGGGGTCGTGAATTGGAGGGCCATATGGGTCGTTTAACGGAATTATTTCAACGCGATTCAAATGTCCTATTGAATCTATAAAAGCTTTCAGGTTTTGTTCCCTTGTCTTGTAGTTTTCGATTTTTGCGGCGTGCTTTTTATTTTTAAGTAAATTTTCTGTTGCTAAACCTATAACAATATTTTTAGAAAATAATAACGCCGTTTTAATTAGAAACTTATGTCCATCATGGAGATGGTCGAAAGTTCCGCCCATTCCGACTTTATTAAAAATTTGGGAACCACCTTACTATAAAGAATTAGGCTTTAACTTTTTCCTCTTCTTTCTTCTTTTTTTCGTCAGATTTTTTAGTTTGTATTGTAGGCTTTTTTAACTTGACGTTGTAAATTTGTTTTATTCTCATTGATTCGTTGCATTTATCGCATGAGCCAATTTCTTTAAAAACGTAATCTCCATGTTCGTAATGTCTTACGTTAGTTATATTACACAAATTACAAGCAAGTATCGTTAATGTTTGTCTAATTGGCTCTGTTTTCTGTTTTTGAATTTGAATTAATGAAGTACCTAAACAGATTAACGAAAAACCTATCATAAAATTGGTCGTTTGATTTTCTCCACCGAGGTAAATAAATAAGGCACCTACGCCTATTAATAAAATTAACAAAATATTCTTCATTACTTTCTTGAGAGAAACGCTCTTATTTAAGATGTCCTCATCATTTTCGTCATCAATCATGAATGTCTGTATCCTTATGAGTTATTAGTGATATCTAATAATCTATTCTATAATAGAAAAGAATATAAGATTAAATAAATTTTGTTATTATGAAAACTTAGTAGGTTTAATTTTTCAATTATTATTTTTATTAACTAATCAAAGAATGATGTAAATGATTGTACAATTAATGCAACTAGGTCAAACGGAGACCGACCCTATCGGTTTAATTTTTAATTTGCTATGGTTTCTCTTAATCTTTATGTCTATGTTTTATGGGACTAAATTACAAGCGTATCGCTCAAGAAAAGAGATAGAATCTGGCTTGGATAAACTTAAAAAATGGGACGACGAATGTAAGCAGATATTACTCTCTAACTTTAAAAAATACGCTGATAAGAAAGAAAATGATAAGGATTTAATGTTAAAACTTGAAAATTTCTTAACCTTCGTAGCCATATCACCCGTATCCCTCGATCCATACGGAATAATCCCAAAAATAGATCACATTATTAACGTAAGAGATAGTCGATTTAAAGAAGAAGTTAAAAGATTAGCCCCTAATGTCGAATTAGGAGACCCTGATGCGCAGAACTTAGAGAATACCCTTGAAGCCGTAATGGCTGTAGACTTTGTTTATAGACTTGTAAAGCACTTCTTAATAATAGGCAAAAAATCAAAATCTTACATAATTCTGATGCAGATTTCCATGCAGATGTCGATTATACTAGCCCTTGCTAAAACATATTACAACGCAACTAAAGCATTTGCGGAAGGTAGCCCAATTGGAGACGCTCTTGGTCCTATGGTCGTGGGTACCTTTGTAAGAGATGTTTCAGGAAGAGACGATACGGAAGCTATTGAAATCGCGAAAGAAACAATTGTTCAAGTAGTAAATTTCGAAGAAAGAACCGTTTATGTCGTTCGAGCAAAAGGTCCTGGAGGAACCGTTGGAAAACCGGGCACAGCAATAAAGAAATTGGTCGAAGAACATGGAGAATCTATTTCCCGGATAATTATGATCGATGCGGGATTGAAACTTTCTGGAGATAAAACCGGTTCTATAGCAATTGGAGTCGGTGCTGCTATCGGAGGAATTGGAGTTGAAAAGTTTTATATCGAAGACTCGTCAACTAAGAAAGCAATTCCAATCGATGCTCTCATCTGTAGACAGTCTTTAGAGAACGCGATAACGACAATGACGCGATCAATTACACAAAGCGTTCATCCTATTGTTGAAAAAATTAAAATGGGAATCCGGAAGCGAACTGAGAAGGGAGAAAAAATTATTGTTGCTGGTATAGGTAATACTATAGGAATTGGAGTTTAAATTAACTTTTCATTTCTAATTATTAGATATTAGATATTAGATTTAATGTATTTTAATAGCGTTAAAATCATTAAAACTTAAATTTAAATACTTTCAAATAAAATGAAGTAATAGTAATTATATCAAAAATCAATTTTTAAAAATAATGAAGTGTGAGAAATTTGAAAGTATTTTCAGAAGAATGGGCAGAAAACTATACAAAGGCTTTAAATGATAATGCCAATTATAAAGCGGCAGCTTCTTGGTGGACAGGTGACTTTCTTTTCGTAGTGGAACCAAGTGGTAATCTGGATCATAAAATTGTAATGTTTGTTGGATTACATAAAGGAGACTGCACAGGCAGTAAAGTCCTAAAGGAGGGAGACGAATACGAAATTTTACCCGCTAATTCTGAGGCACGACCTTTAAAAGAAGGAGAAAAAATCGGCGCAGAATTTGTATTTTCAGGAAATTACGATAATTGGGTAAAGGTTTTTAAGCAAGAACTAGATCCAATCCAGGGATTAATGGCCGGTAAATTTAAACTCGTAGGTAACATGGCGAAGGTCATGCGAGCAACAAAAGCTGCGCAGGAACTAGTCGTTTCTACCACTAAAATAGAAGGGGCTGAATTTTACTAATTCAAGCTACTCTTTTTTTTTAACCTTTTATATTTTTATTTTACACATCTATTTTCCTAAGGGAATTTTCTAAAAAATAAATATTGGACTATAGTTAATTTTAATAGTTCGTTTTGTCTGTTTAGTAAATAGTTAATCTACTAAAAAAAAATGTGATAAATTTGAACTTGTCTAAAAAAGAATATTTTGTAAAAGATTTAATAATAGACGACGAGTACGGAGTTATAGATTCTAAGGCAACGATTCAAGAAGCTGCTAAAAAAATGAAAGAAATAGGAGTACCTGATTTGGTAGTGGTCGAAGGAGAGGCTAAAAAAGTTCTTGGAGTTATAGCAGATTTTGATATTATTCAAGATGTAATAGCAGAAGGAAAAGACTTAAAAGAAGCAAAAGTTATCGCGACTATGTATAAAATTGAGCCAGTATCGCTTGATAGTCCTGTTACGGAAGCTTTCACAAGAATGCGCGATTTACAAGTCAATGTTGTACCTGTTGTTGAAGATGGAAAACTTATAGGCGTATGCACGATCCAGGATTGTTGGAGTTATATTCCCAACGAAGATGTTGACGAAGTAGGGTTAATTCCTGTTTCTGATACGAGAACTGCCGAATTCTGGTTTGCTACTATATGTATGATATTAGCTTTTGTTTTTGGTATTGTATTGCCTTTTGGAGGCCTTTATGGGTATTTTTCAGGTAACCCTACAGATCTCCTAAGTTTTTTTGGGGTAGCTGATATTCAAGGAGATATCGTTACTTTTCACCTATTTGAGGCGCGAGGGTTCAATCTTCTTGTACCCTTTCTTGATTTAATTGGAAATAACGGAGTTATTTGGCTTTCGGTAGTTGTATGTAGCGTTCTCCTATTTGTTTTTGGTGTTTTAGGGCTATTTTCATTAATATATGCGAGTTTTTCAGATGCTAAAGATATTTTTATCGGTCAAATTATAAGAACAGTAATTCCTTGGTTACTTGTATTTTTCATGGTTCTTGAGTGGGTTTTACTTGGCATTGCTTTTGCAGCTGCGGTTCCATCTACAAATGTGGTACCTAACGCTATAGGTTTGACAATGTCTATTATTTCTATGGTTTTAATTATAGCAGCTATTTATCGAGATTATATCTTCCGTGGAAAAGACTCTCAAGCTATAGAAAATGAGGTGTCAAGGTAAAGGTGCCCCGTGGAGGAGGCGGAGGAGGTTTTAGAGGCGGTGGCTTTGGTGGTGGTGGCTTTAGAGGCGGGGGCTTCAGAGGAGGTTCCGCAGCGTTCCGAATGGGCGGATCTAGGTCAAGTGGAACGCCATTTGGCAGAACTGGTGCCACGCGAGTAACCTCAAGAGCTCCAAGAGGGCCTTACAGCCACTCATATTATAGGCCGCATCGGAGATACTCTCGGTTCGGCTATCGGCCATGGTATTGGCACGCGTGGTACAACCCCTGGTGGGCAGGACGCTGGCATAGGCCGTGGTACTATTCCCCTGTTTATGTTGGAGGAGGTATTACAATTGCCATCGTTTTAGGATTAATCTTGTTACCCCTAGCAGGTATTGCTCTATGGTTTCCTTTTAGTACTGCAGATACAGCTGGCTACGTAAATTATCGTTCGACTGAAACTCTTTACTTTAACGAATATTGGTACGAATATGAATACATTAAATCGGGAAATGATATTACCTACTCAGTGCAATCGTCTCCAAGTCTTATCAGTTTTGCAATATGGGATCAACCTTTTTCGTCTTTACCAACTACAACGAAAGTAGGTAGCGACAGCGATCAATTTTCTCTTGTAAATAATTATTACGAGTATATATCGTATTTTCTAAAACCAGGTTCTTCGATTCATTACAATTATAATGCGTCAGGTCAGATTGATTTCTTCATTGCGAGCGGATACGCTTTTTACGAGTGGAATCAAGGAGGTAGTCCATCCTTTTACCTATTTGAAGATAATGTAGACCAAGGTAGTGGGGATTATTCAATTTCGGAAGCAAGAGATTATTATCTCGTTTGGTTCAATGAAGGTGTAACTACAGTTAACGTTAACATGACAATCGATTACTCCGCTGCTAATGTAATAGATCTAACGGCAGCAGATTATTATGAAGAAGGTGTAGATTCAATATCTCAAAATACTTTTACAGTTCCGAACGATGGAAATTGGTATTTTTTCGTTTACTTTGACCCCATGTTAGCTCCAGAAGAAACTACGAGCATTACATTCGATGTGTCGTACGATTCTGGAGTTACTTCTACTGATAGGTGGGTAAGTATTCAACCTATTTTAATTACAATAATAGTGATTGCTGGTATCGTGGTTGTTGCCGCGTTAATTGCTCGAAGTGGACAAAAGAAATTGAAATCAAAACCATCATCTAAATCAATTCCTGCAAAAAAGCCTCTAAAAGCAACTAAAGCAGCTAAATCGTCAACATCTAATTGTATACGCTGTGGTTCTGTGGTCCGGAAAGACGCCCACTTCTGCCCGAGCTGTGGAGGTAAAATTGAAGGTAGAAGTATTGGAACGCCTTCAAAAGTTACCCCAGCTAATTCTAAATCGTGTTCTTTATGTGGCAGTAAACTGTCAACTAGTGATAAATTCTGTAAATGGTGTGGGACTGTAGTAGAATTGTAAATCCTTAAATTCTTTAAATCAAAACACAACCAAACAAAATAAATAATCTTATATTTTTACTTCTT
This sequence comes from Promethearchaeota archaeon, assembly GCA_018238625.1. Classification (GTDB taxonomy): domain Archaea; phylum Asgardarchaeota; class Lokiarchaeia; order Sigyniarchaeales; family SOKP01; genus SOKP01. The sequence continues at coordinate 14,417 of JABCSY010000049.1, read as the reverse complement.
TTTTTTTAAATTAATAGTCGAAAAATATTGTTGGTTGCATTATTAAAATGTTAAAGTTGTTTTTGAGCTTATGTTTCAAATTTAAGTTGAGAAGAATTTTTACATATTGTATACTATTAAGCATCGTAACTTTTTTTTTAATAAGTTTAGAGATATTAATTGAGATTCTATGGTATATTTTTTTATTAGTTTTCATTTGTGGCTTATTAATTGCAATAGTTTATTTACAAAATAAACAAAAAAAGATCTGCGTTATTTTAGACACAAAATTGAAACAAGAAACGTTTTTGAATGAGAGTGGTGCTAATCCGTTAAAAAATAAGAGATTTAGTAAAAAATATAAAATTTTGCTGTTAAAAAATGCAAAAGAGAATAATATAGACGTATTTTTTAAACCCTCATTTTTCTTTTCTCTACAAGAATTTTGCTTGTTATGTTATTTTGGTATAGCACCGATGTTAATATTTTTTGTATTTTCCACTATTTATCTGTCCTTAACCCATGCTATTACGTTAATCGTGGTGTTTATTATCGGCTTATTTTTATTTCTCGTCATAATGGAAAAGAGATCGACTGGCCAAATATTCAAACTAATTGATTCAGAAATAAAGCAAATCCTATTTGAAGAGGAAACCGGTTATAAGCCTATAGCCAAGGGAAAGTTTACTTTTAAATATAAAGCTTGGTTAATGTTAAACGAGAGGAAAATGGGAAATTATTAATTTTGATATTAGTAAGGACTAATTTATTTGTTACGCGTAATTAATTAATTTAAAATAAATGAAAAAAGTTGTACATACTTTCATAAAGTTAAATATTATGAACGCTCTTAAAAGGGATTTATCTGAGCTAATAAAGAAAAAAGTTTATTTCTTTGATTTAGACGGCACAATATATATAGGAGACCAATTATTCGATGGTGTTATCGAATTAGTTGATGTTTTGAAAAGAAAAAGTAAAAAATTCTTTTTTCTTTCTAATAATTCAAGTAAATCTACTTCAGATTATGTTAAAAAGTTAAACGATTTAAACCTAAACGTAACCCGTGAAAATTTAATACTATCTCAACACCCGACCATAGATTATTTAAAAAAGAAAAATTACGAAAAAATCTTTCTATTAGGCACAGAATCTCTTAAAAGAGAATTTCGCCAAGAAGGTTTTATTTTAACTGAAACCGATCCTGAAATCGTTGTTCTCGCTTTTGATCAAGAATTGACATATGAACGGTTAGTAAAAGCTTCGTACTTACTTCAAATCAATATACCTTACATTGCTACGCATTTAGACGATAGATGCCCGACTAAAAATGGATATATTCCCGATGCTGGAGGAATAGCAGCTCTTCTATATAAAGCAACAGAAAGAATACCAAAAGTTTTTGGAAAACCGAATAAAGAAATGCTTTTGTTCAAACTTGAAGAACTTGGGATACATCCTAAAGACGCAGCAATGTTTGGAGATAGGTTATATACTGACATAAAAATGGGAATAGATGTCGGCGTGACAACTTGTTGCGTATTATCTGGAGAAGCGACCTTAGAGATGATCGAAGAAAGCAAAACTTCTAAGCCAAATTTTATAATCGAAGGGATTTGGAGTTTTTTAGAAGCTTTAAAATAATCGCTTACGGTTTAAGATAATCCACAATCTACTTATGTTATCAAAACTAGTAAAACTTACCTATTCTTATTTAAAATTATCAAGAAATCTTGACAACTTCTGGGGTTAACACCAAACCCTGTATCCCATCATCAGTTATAGAATTTGGGAATGCTTTCTTCATGATGTTGTATCCGGCATTCACGTCGGCATTAATAATCGTTCCATTGCGAGATTTAAACAATCCTCTTTTAACTCTCTTACCCGCATACTTGGAATGTTTCTTGATTTCTTCTCCATCTAAAAACGAGCATTTACTAGTATAACTCTCGTCTATTGACACTACGTCAACACCAATCAACTCTCCTTTATATGCAATCTGCCGAAATAATTTATTAAAAGGAATTTGCACAAATTTTTGATTGTTTACCCTCCCCATATTGCATTTCTGCTTCCAACCTTCGTTGTATCCAATTACTATCGTCCCTATATCGTTTTCTTTACAATATGTAATCACGTTCTTAGAGATCTTGTGGAAGTGATCTATAATCTTGTTATTTCTCTTTAGGTGTAACCTCCTAATTCTTTTAGTATCTACAAGATTACCCTTCTTACTTTCAACGCTTCTATAACGTGCTAATTGCTTGTTGTAATAATGATTTACAGATTTGACGTTCCCACCTTTAACAATAAAAGGCTTCAAACCTTTATTATTTACAGCAGTTATGAGATTGTTCAAACCCAAATCAACGCTTAATACAGCGTCCTCATTCAAACCTAAATCTTTTGCTTCTCTCTCGTGTATTATTTCTATTTTATATATAATCCCTAACGGTATTATCCTAACCTGTTGAAATTGTGTAATGCGAGTCTTAACAGGTTTTAAATCGCATTTCTTGGGAAAATGAAGGCATCCATCGTCTTTTATTCTTGCGTTCTGATTCGTGAAAATGACAATGGACTCGCCATCTTTTCTCTTGTATCTTGGTATCTTAGGAACGCGCTTAAACTTGAACTTGTTCGCGTTCCATTCTCTCTTGGCTCTAAAGTAAGATTTCCAATTCTTGATTACCAACTTTAATATTTGTTGAGAAGTTTGAGCTGGCAAGTTCTTATAGCATTCATGACGTTTTAAAACGAAATCCAGATCGTAATAACTGAGAAAAGTACCCAAATTGAAGAAATCTTGTCTATAATACCAATTAGATAAATTATATAAATTCTTAGCTAAGTGGCACAGTTTAGACAGTTCCTTTGATCTCTTTACCTGAATGATCTCAGTTAATATCATTTAAGCACCACCATTTTCTAGATCTTTCTTCTGTTTATTTGTAGAAACTCTTGCATAAGCATAAATCTTTCGTGGAACATCTTTATTAAAAAATGAATATACAGATTCTTCATCAAAATCCCAATATCCATTAGGTAAACGATTTGCTTTTATAAATCCATTTTTTTCATATTTGTATAACGTAGGTTTTGTAACTTGTAGTAATTAACAAGCGTCTGACGATTTCATAATAATTTTATAAAAAAGGTGTAGATTTAAATCTAAATACTTATGAGATTTACCAGTTTATAGCACCACATCGAAAATTTTATTTTTAAAGGGAAATTAATATATCAAAAGCAGTATTCTAAAAATTTGCGGAATAAAGTAAAAATAAATTTATTAGTTTTAACGAAAATTTGGTACAATTAAATGACAACCACAGAAAAACACAAGTATGTTTATGATTTTAGCGAAGGTAGAAAAGAGTTAAAGAATCTACTTGGAGGAAAAGGGGCAAATCTCGGAGAAATGACCAATTTAGGGTTAAATATACCTCCTGGATTTACGCTAACAACAGAGGCTTGTTTAATTTACTTCAAAAGTCCTAAAAAATTGATAGCAGAAGTCGAACCTATGGTTTTAGACCGTCTAAAACATCTTGAAGAGCTCACCAAGAAGAAATTCGGAGATAAAAAAAATCCTTTATTAGTATCCGTACGTTCTGGGGCTCCAATGAGCATGCCTGGAATGATGGACACAGTTTTAAATTTGGGCTTAAATGACGAATCCGTTTTAGGTATGGCGGAACAAGTAGATAATCCCCGATTTGCGTACGACTCGTACCGAAGGTTTATTCAAATGTTCGGCGATGTTGTCATGGGCATCGGCGACGAGAAATTTGAAAGAATTTTGGATAAATATAAACGAAAACTCTCGCGAACTGCTCAAGATACAGATTTATCTGTAGCTGATCTTCAAAATGTTATTGTAGATTATAAAGCTCTTTACGAAAAAGAAATTGGCGCACCATTTCCTCAAGATCCTTTTAAACAATTATTTTTATCAATAGAAGCTGTATTTAAATCTTGGAATACTAAGAGAGCTATTACTTACAGGAAGATATCCAATATCCCTAATTTTGGAACAGCAGTTAACATACAAACTATGGTTTTTGGGAATAAAGGAGATAACTCCGGTACTGGCGTAGCTTTTACGCGAGATCCTTCTAATGGAGATAATATAAAATTTGGGGAATACCTAACTAACGCTCAAGGAGAAGATGTTGTTGCGGGAATTCGAACTCCAAAAAAACTTGATGAAATGGACAAAGAATTCCCTGAAATATACAAAGAATTGAAGAGTACGATGGTTAAGCTCGAGAATCATTATAGAGATATGCAAGATATCGAGTTTACGATCGAAGATGGAAAGTTATTCATTTTACAGACTCGAAATGGTAAGCGCACTCCATCGGCAGCAGTTAAAATCGCTGTAGACATGGTCAAAGAAGGTTTAATAGATAAAGAAAAAGCAATAATGAGCATTGACCCAGATAAAATATCTAAGCTTTTATTTAAAAGCATCGATGAGGATGCTATCGTACATGTTTTAGCAAAAGGCATTAACGCATCACCGGGCGCAGTTTCGGGAATTGCGATATTTGACTCGGATAGGTGCGAAGAATTAGCGAATTCTGGAGAAGAAGAGATTATATTAGTTCGACCTCAAACTAAACCTGAAGATGTTCATGGATTATACGCCTCTAGCGGTGTATTGACTCAGTTTGGTGGAAAAACTTCTCACGCAGCTGTTGTTGCGAGAGGAATGGGTAAACCAGCTGTTGTTGGGGCTCAAGATATCGAAATCGACGAGGAAAACAAAGAATTCAGAGTAGCTGGAACTGTAATTGAAGAAGGGGATTATATAACGATTGATGGCACGACAGGACGCGTCATAGAAGGAAAAGTTCCTTTGGTTCAACCCGAAATTAAAGGAGAATTTTTAGAATTACTTGAAATTGCAGACGAGATTAGAACTATGGGCGTACGAGCAAACGCAGATACCCCTGTAGATGCCAACAAAGCCATAGAATTCGGTGCTGAGGGTATTGGGTTATGTAGGACAGAGCACATGTTCATGGCACAAGAGAGGTTACCGGTTGTACAAAAAATGATAATGGCACAAACAAAAGAAGACCGTCAAGACGCCCTAAATAAGATTTTACCAATGCAAAAAGGCGATTTCTTAGAGATTTTTAAAATTATGGAGGGAAAACCAGTGACCATTAGATTATTAGATCCTCCACTTCATGAGTTCTTACCTGAGTTATCCACAGTTTTACTGGAGCGTCAAGAACTACAAATGACGAATTCTTTGTCAAAAACTCTGTTAGAGATTAGTCCACTCGATGAGGAACTCAAAAAGAAAAATAAAGTCATCAGATTGATTAGATCGCTCTCCGAAGAAAATCCGATGATGGGATTAAGGGGTTGCCGACTTGGGATTGTTTGGCCTGAGATAAACGAGATGCAAGTAAGGGCTATATTTCAAGCAGCTTGCGAACTTAAATTAAAAGGTGTTAATGTTATACCTGAAGTAATGATTCCTCTTATTGGTATGATTTCAGAACTACAATTTGTCAAATCTCAATTGCTTGAAATAGCAGAAGAAACTATTAAGGAATATGGCGTCGAGTTAGATTACAAATTTGGCACAATGATCGAGATCCCGAGAGCCGCTTTAACTGCCGATGAAATAGCCACGGAAGCCGAGTTTTTCTCGTTTGGTACTAACGATCTAACTCAAATGACCTTTGGATTTAGCCGAGACGACGCTGAAGGAAAATTCATTCCTGTATATCTAAATAAAGAAATTTTAGAACGAAATCCTTTTGAATTCTTAGATCAAGACGGCGTAGGCAAATTAATGAAAATAGCTATTGAGTTAGGCCGAAAAACTAGACCGGACTTAAAGCTTGGGATTTGTGGTGAACATGGAGGCGAGCCGAGCTCGATCAAGTTTGCTCATTCAATAGGTTTGGATTATGTATCATGTTCTCCATTTAGAATCCCAGTCGCGAGAATTGCCGCTGCTCAGGCAGAAATTGAACAAAGGAAAAAATAAACCATTTTATACTATTAGATTACATTTCTTTTTTTTACTATTTACTATTTCTTTTAAAATTAAACTGAAAACATTCAAATTTGTATTAAATTAGCAAAAGCGATGTACCAATTAAAACAATCTTGGGAGAATTCAACAATATCTATAATCTAAGGAAAAATTAGTAAACATTGATTTATTATTCCTTATTTTATCATACTTTTTAGTCTCAGTAATAAAATAATTAAACCTTATAATTTTATTTATATATATGGATGTAGCAGAAAGATTTGATTTAATTAAAAGAGGAACTGAAGAAATATTAACTGATGACGATTTAAGACTTTATTTAGAAACAGGTATTCCTTTAAATCACTATATTGGATTTGAAATCTCCGGAAAGGTTCACTTAGGAACAGGAATCGTTTGTATGTCAAAAATCAAGGATTTTCTTGATGCTGGAGCTAATTGCACAATATTCCTAGCTGATTGGCATAGTTGGATAAACGATAAATTAGGTGGAGATCGAGAACAAATCCAGAAAGTAGCGGTTGGATATTTTAAAGAAGGCTTAAAAGCATGCTTGAAAGCCGTTGGAGCAGATCCAGAGAAAGTTAAGTTTACTCTTGGTACAGATCTTTATCATAATAACGATGATTATTGGGAAACATTTATTGACGTATGTAAAAACACCACGCTTAACAGAATGCATAGAAGCATCACTATAATGGGGCGAAAGTTAGGTGAAAGCGTTGATTTTGCCAAATTACTCTATCCTGCAATGCAGGTAGCCGACATATTCATACAAAATGTTAATTTAGCTCATGCTGGTTATGATCAGCGAAAAGCGCATGTTATTGCTAGAGATGTTGCTCTAAGAATGAAAAAAAATAACCTTATGGATGTTTCTGGAGAAAAGATAAAACCAATCTGCGTTCACCATCATTTAATACTTGGATTGAAAAAACCATCTATCTGGCCTATTGAAGATCCCGCACAACTTCAAGAAATGTGGTCGGATATGAAAATGAGTAAATCAGTAAAAGATTCAGCAGTATTTGTAAGTGATACTCCTGATAAGATCAAAAATTTGGTAAAATCTGCATTTTGTCCGGAAGGGAATGTTATTATAAATCCAATTTTAGATTGGGCTAAATTTGTTATTTTCAGAAATAAAAATTCAAGCATTCAGATAGAGAGAAAACCAAAATTCGGTGGAGATATAGAATTTATCTCGTATGACGAGTTAGAAAGCGCATTTTTAGCAAAAAGTCTACATCCACTTGATCTGAAAATCGGAGTTGCAAACAAGATTGTTGACATACTAGAACCTGTCCGTAAACATTTCGAGCAACCGAGCATCCAAAAAATGAAAAAAGATTTAGAAGAGTTAATAATAACAAGATAAATTTAGAGTTTTATTTTTTTTTCAAATTGTCTTATCTATTGAAATCTTTTTATTTTATTAAATAATAAACTACAAGCTAGCTAATTATGATAAAAATATTAGCAATTGGAGATTCTCACTTACCTCGAAGGGCTAAGAGCGTTCCAGATCAAATTATCAAAAAGTTAGAGCAATTAATTGAAATTGAAAAATTTGATTACGCTTTTTTTACTGGCGATGTAGTAAATGCTCCAAAATTCATGAATTTTTTAAACTTAATTACAAAGAGAAATTTATTTGTTGTAATTGGAAATATGGATTATTACGGGGGAAATCGAGATGCTCCAGTCTATCAAAGTTTAAATATATCTATAGGAAACAACGATAATTTAATAGTTGGGTTAACTCATGGCCATCAAGTATCCCCTAGGGGAGATCGTTCTCAACTTGAGTTGATTGCTATCGAAAAAAGTTTTAACATTTTAATATCTGGACATACGCATAAAGAAGAGATTTTTCTTCAGAAAGATATCTTACTGTTGAATCCCGGTAGCGTTACTGGAGCATGGTCTTTTGTAGCAAGCGGTAATCCTTCGTTTATTACTTTAAGTGTAATTGAAAAAACAGGGGAGATTAATGTGGTTTTATATCAGTACGATATAAGAGCTGCGAAACTTAAGGATTTAAAATCCTATTTTGTTTTTGAAAACAACAAAATTCGACATAAATATTAAGAATTAAAGAAATTAGATTTACCCATAAGTAAAGACCTTCTTCAATTTGAAGCCCCATGTTTAACTTTGCTTGAAAATTATCAAGCGTTATATTATTCTTTGGATTTCTGCGTTTATCTAAGATTATGTTTAAAATAAACAGAATAATAATTTAAAAATGTCTCGAAAAAAAATTAACCCTAATGCATTTAAATAAAAAAGTATTATAGAATTAGAAAATCTAAATAAAAAATAAAATTGAATCAAAACAAATAAAAAAAATGTGAATTCAAATATGACAAAAACTAAATACTATGGTATTACAATAATCTTTTTAATATTTACTACAATTCTGGGGCTAAATTATTTCACACTACCTATCTATAGTTCTGATAATGTTCTCCCAACATTTTCTGATCCGAAAGTAGTTCGTCCGAGTTCTATTGTTGATGCGGATGGCGATAAGATAGATGACGAACTGTCGGCGTTAATTAATGGAAAAGCTAAAATAGAAACCGATTCACCTAATGCTTTACGTGAAAATGGAGAAAAAGTAAAGGTTAGCATTTGTGTTAATAAAAAACCTGATAATGCTCTAATCGAGAAATTTCGTGGATACGGTGCAGAAATTGAAACTATCTACGATGAATTAATCTATGCTGTTTACGCAATTCTGCCTGTTGATATGGTTAGTATTGTCGCTGCTGATAATGAAGTAACATTTATTCAAAAAGAATATTATAGCACCGCTCATCTCGATACGAGCACCGTAAATATGGGTGCAAGAGGATCTTCATATGTATGGGACGCAATTCCAACAATTAAAGGAAGTCCTCACTATTCTATTGCGATTTTAGATACAGGCGTTGATTCAACCCATTCAGATATGACAAATTTTCTCTATTTTCAAGATTTCACAGATGATGGATATCCAAGTGGAAGTACAGGATATGATAATGGCCATCACGGAACTCACTGTGCTTCAATTGCAGCTGGTACGGGATCAGGAGATATCAATCCAGAGACGGTTAAACAAACCTACTCCTACCATTTTCCTAGTACTACAGGATCATATTTTACCTCTCATAGATTCGAAATTAAACACAATTCTGGCAATCCTGATACAATATTAACAATGACTTGGGATAATAGTGGCGGTGGTTCTGTCCGTCTAGGAGTAACCACTATGGATAATGTTCTGGTTGGAACTTATGCAGTAAGCTCTTCGTCTCCAGTTATTAAAAATATGGGAAAAATGGAACCTGGTTGGTATAGAGCGTATTGCTCAGCTCATTCTGCAGGAGCGGTAGGGAAAGATTATTCCGTTCAAATTCAATATGAATATGATTATATGTTAGATGATGAGCCCACAAACGCGCCAGTATTCACAGGCATAGCTCCACAAAGTAATATTGTTAGTTTAAAAGTATTGCGTGATATTGGTGGTGGTACTGGCCAAATGCTCCTAGATGCATTCACTTGGATTTCAAATAATGGCAAAAATCCTGCTTATAACATTACAACAGTCTCAATGTCATTAGGCTTTGGCGGTAGTGTTGTTCCGACGGTAGATACTGCGGTTAATAACCTTGTTGATGAAGGATTTATTTGCGTTACATCTGCCGGTAATGGTGGAACTGTCACTACAATTGGTAGTCCGGGTACAGCACAAAAGTGTATCACAGTAGGATCCGTTAATGATGCTTTTGAAGTAGTTTATTATAGTTCAAATGGAGATAATACTTATTATAAACCTGATGTTATTGCACCTGGTGGAACTTATGCTACATCTGGCTCTAGCTCTCCCTATAATGGTATAATTGCAGCTGATTCTAATTATGGAGAAAAATATTGTGCCTTAGCTGATCCTAGTCCTAACGATTATTTATCGATGCAGGGAACCTCTATGTCATGTCCACATATTGCAGGACTTGCTCAACTTGCAATTGACGCAATAATTCAAACTGAGGGAAGTTGGACTTGGTCACAAGCCAATGCTTTAAGAGTAAAACAATTAATATGTATGGGGACTTGGGAAGTCGATGCGGGAGAAACATTTGATGGCGACGGAGATGGGATTCCACAGAACCCCTCTTTAAATAGAATAGGAAGAGATAATGTGGAGGGTTATGGGATGGTACGGGCGGATGCAGTAATTCAAGCCATAACTCATCCTACAACAGGTAATTTGGTAAATGAACCATTTTATCTTGACCGACGATCCGGTTCCTATGCAAAAGATCCAAAAGTTCTTCTTTTTTCGTTTAATGCGGATATAGGATTTTCTTATGATTTTTCCATTGATGTTCCCTCAACTGGAGATTTTGATCTCGTAATTTATGATGATGATTACGATTCAGCTACGGGTAGGCCAGTTATTTCTATGTCAAGTATAAACAGTGGTTTGGACACTGATGAATCGTTGACATTTACACCTTCTGAAAACGGTATTTATTACTGGTCAATCCGGGCTGTAGAGGGATATGGACTTTGCCAAATATCTATTGAAGGATTTAATACTGCTCCTAACGCACCTACTAACCCCCTTCCTGCGGATGATGCTACTGGAGTGTCTGTCAATCCCATATTAAGCGTGGACGTATTCGATCCCGATGGAAATACAATGGATGTGTCTTTTTACGATGATTCCGATGATAGCTTGATTGGAATACATTCCGGTATTTCTGGTAGTGGAACTGCATCAATAACATGGTCTTCTTTATCTGAAGGTACTATATATTCCTGGTATGTTGTTGTTGACGATGGTATAGATACTACTACCTCTCCAACGTGGTCATTTACTACTATTGTTACAAGTACTGCTCCTAATGCACCTACAAATCCTAACCCTTCGGATAACGCTACTGGAGTTTCTACTAATCCAATATTAAGCGTAGATGTGTCCGATCCCGATGGAGATATGATGGATGTCTACTTTTATGATAGTTCTGATACTTTAATTGGAACTGATACAGGTGTTTCCAGTGGCGGAACTGCCTCAATTTCATGGTTAGGACTTTCTGAAGACATAACTTATCAATGGTATGCAATTGCCGATGATGGACAAGATACTACTCAATCTGCAACTTGGTCGTTTACTGTTGGAGAGCTAGTAAATTTTACTATAATTTGGGAAAATGAAGCTATTGATGGAATGAGACCTCATTATTTTATTGATCTTAATGATGATGGAAAATTAGAGCTAATTAGAAGTATGCCCAATTATATAACTTCAATATACTCACTTATCGCGAATGACTATGAATTTTATACAAATATTTCCATCGCAGTTTATGAATTCGGAGATTATGATGGAGATGGAATAAATGAATTAGTAGGAAGACCCACGACTAACTATGATTATTATTTTTACAATTTCAGTTGGGAAGAAAAAACACTCAATCTTGAAAATATATGGGTAACTGGTTATGATGATCGAGGAATGATTTGTTTTGGTGACATAGACAACGATGGGAAAGAAGAACTAGTTTACGCGGATAACGGACCTTATTATGGAAGTCCTACGCAAAGAAGAAGACTAATATCATTTAATGGCACTACATTTAAGGAATTACATTCTTTTGATGCTGGTCAAGGATGGGATGGGTGGGCATATGCAACCCTTATCGATATTGATGGAGATGGATATGATGAAATTGCTTGTGGATGGGGTTATAATAGTGGATTAGATGGTTACGTTCGAATTTTTGATGATTCTAGTCAAGGTTATACTCAAATGATTCAATATAATTTTGAGCGAGATACTACCTTTTTATCTAACTTTGATGACCATGAAGATTTAAATGGAGATGGGATTGAGGATTTAATTGTCGGAAATTCTCATACATGGGTGGATAATTATCGATATATTATCTTTTATAATACCTCAACATCAAGCTTTTCCTATAAAAAACTAACTCTCCAATCTGGGCATGCACCTTATCAATTTGGAACAGGTAAAATATCACCTAATGATCCATATGCTAGATATATTAGTTTTGGTCCCCAAAGCAGTACGAACAGATATTGGGAAGATAAAATAAATTTATATCTATGGAGTAAAACATCCCTTTCATTTGAAAGTTCAATTATTTTGCAGTTAAATGATGTTTATACAGATATTAATCCTCGTCTAAATGTTCGGGATATAGATGGTGATGGATTCGATGAGATTATCTGGGACGGCTCAAATTCTCAAGGTAAACAAGTGACTTTCTTTATTAAAGTTACTGTGCAAGATACCACATCCCCTACATGGGATCAAATACCTATTGATCAAGTAGTTGAATATGGTGAAGGATTATTATACGATTTAAATGCTTCAGATCTTTCGGGAATTGATCATTGGTGGATTAACGATACATTTAATTTTAATATCACTATAAATGGTGCTATTTTCAATTTAATTACCTTACCTATTGGAGATTATTCGTTAGAAGTACGAGCCTATGATCCATATGATAATTATTGTAGCGCAATTATTGAAATTACTGTTGAAGATACAACAGCTCCAACTTGGGTCTTCCCACCAGATGATCAAGTAATCGAGCTTGGAGATGGACTAAGTTACGATGTGGACGCCTCCGATCTTTCTGGAATAGACTACTATTGGATCGACGATGAGATTAACTTCAATGTCGATGGTAATGGCTTGATCACTAACGCTGTAGCTTTGTCTGTAGGCGATTACTCGCTTGAAATAAGAGCCTACGATCATTACGGTCACTATTGCACCGCAACCATTACGATTACCGTTGGGGATACCACAGCTCCGACCTGGGATACGCCGCTGACCGACCAGACGGTTGAATTTGGCGATCCGTTTAGTTACGATGTGGACGCCTCCGATCTTTCTGGAATAGACTACTATTGGATAAATGATTCAAGTAACTTTAATATTGATAGTAATGGGATAATTACTAATATTGGGGCATTAGCAATAGGAGATTATATGGTAGAAGTTCGAGCTTATGATCCCTCTGACAATTATTGTACTGCTACTATTAAGATTACTGTAGAAGATACAACAGACCCAATATGGGATGTTACGCCAATGGATCAAGACCTTGAGTTTGGAGATGCTTTGAATTACGACTTGGATGCTTCTGATCTTTCTAATATAGATGATTGGTGGTTAAACGATACGACATACTTTACCATTAATGACACTAACGGTGTAATTACTAATATTGGTCAAGTTCCTGTAGGTGTTTACTGGTTAGAAGTGCGAGCTTATGATTCCTATGGTTATTATTGCACAGCTGCAATCAAAATTACTGTACAAGATACAACAGACCCAACATGGGATGTTACGCCAATCGATCGAGTCCTTGAGTTTGGAGATGCTTTGAATTACGACTTGGATGCTTCCGATTTAACTGGTATTACCTTATATTGGATTAATGACACTTCCAATTTCAATATTGATAGCAATGGTGTATTAACAAATACTACAATACTAAATCCTGGGACTTATTGGTTAGAGTTGCGGGCATACGACCCTTATGATAACTATTGTTCTGGAATTATAAAGATTGTTGTAAAAGTCCCAGAAGATTTACCAGAAACAGTTCCCCCTGGAATTCCTGGATATAATATAATTTTCCTAATTAGCGTGATTTCAATAATTTCTCTCCTGGAAATAAGAAAACAGATAAGGAAGAAATACTAAAATAATAAATTCTAAAATTTTTTTTTATTTAATTAGAAATCTCTCTCTATCGATTAAATGTTAAGTTTTTTGTATGAGAATTTAAATAATTTATTTAACATTCATTTAAATAGAGAATTATGTTTTTAGCAATGAAGAAGTAATTTTAGTATACAAATTTTTTAACTTTTAATAGAAATTAGATAAAAAAAATAATAATTCGTAGTAATTCTTCTTATTTTGGCGCTTTTACCTTGTCTAAGACTAGGATTTTTGGTAGTTTTAACAATATACCAAAATTTCTTTTTCCGTCGCTGCTTTTATCATATCTTAACTTTTTAAATCCGTAATTATTCTTTTTCAACATCATGTTGAGCGTTGAGTTTTCGCCGCTAGAAAAACCCATCAAATCTTCTGGAGTTGCCATTATCTCTAAATCGTACTCTTCCAATTTACCTTTACCAATGGTGAATTTTCCATTTTCGGCGGTAAGATTAACCCATAAGTAGAAATCCTCTTCAGTTTGAAGCCCCAAGTTTAACTTTGCTCGAAAGTTATCAAGCATTTTATTGTTCTTTGGATTTCTACGTTTATCTAGGATTATACTTTCGACAACGCCCTTAAAAGTTAAAAACAAGTTTTCTTTCTCAGATTCTTCCATAACTTTTTACCATTGATCATTTTTTTAAG
>JABCSY010000129.1 GCA_018238625.1 Promethearchaeota archaeon | reverse complement strand
TCTTACGCAGAACCTGTCGTAGATTATGCCCCGGAGTCAGCAGCCAGTCAAGCAATTAACAAGATATATGCAAGATTAAAACTTATTCTCTCAAAATTATGACAAATATAAAAAAAAAAGAATTAAAACTAATTTTTAATTAGAATCCTAGTTCTTTGAGCTTTTGCTTATTTTCCATCCATATTTGCGGTGTAATGGGATAAAATTTCCAATATATAATCGTACATATCAATAGAACAATGGCTGGAATTACACTCATATGAAGACGTACACCAAACTTTGCTAATTCTGATTGAGCAGATTGACCTTCTATAAAACCAGTAAGTATATGGACAATCGAAAAAATTGCAATTTGAAAACCTCGAGACAACCGTGAGAAAAAACTCGATATACCTACAGAGGTACCTCTTACATCTGTGCGAGTTAAAGTTATTCTTTCGTCAAGAACATCTGCAAAGTAAATTGTCATTAAAGCCCAGAAATTTCCCATAGAAAATCCTAATATAAATTCGTATATCATAGAATCGAATACACTGGTATAAAAAGTACTTAAAAATGTTCCTATAACTAAAGAAAACCCGCCTATTACAGCCGTTTTTTTATTATTTTTAATTTTCTTAGCAATTTTTATCCAAAAAGGTATTGATATAAGTGCTCCGACAAGAAACGCCGCAAAAAGAAGTATAGTATCCGTTTCTGTGCCTCCTAAAACTATATCCACAGCGTAAGGAATAGACGCAGTTAAAGACCCTGTAACTACTTGAAATCCGAAGAATAAAATAATATAATATACAAAACTTTTTTGTTTTAATGTAGATTTCAATGCTGTAATGAAACCTTCGGGTTTTTCCTTACTTACATAATATCTATCAATAAGCTCTTTATTTTCATACATCCCAGGTAAAAATAGTAGTGAGATGGTTGCGATAATCGCAACGCATATAAACGCCATGGGGATAAATGTAGCTTGATTGTTAAAATCTATCATTAACGGAGGTATCATAGTAGCAATTGGTAATGCGTTGATTGAAAAAAATGTCAGAATACCACCAGCTCTTCTACGAGCTTTATCGGTACGAAATTTATCAGGAAAAAGAGAGTTAACATTTACGAAACAAAGTGTTGTAACAGTATCAAAAAGACAGGTTGAGAATATAATCCAGTAAAAGATAGGAAGTGGATTTGTCGCTGCATTAACTGTGGGCGGCATAAATAGAAGTACAAAAACAAAATTAGCTGGTATGATGCCAATAATTATCCAAGGAAATCTTTTTCCAAATTTTCTTGTGAAGTTTCCTAATATTCGGTCTGTTAAGAATCCTATTAAGGGATCATTAATAGCGTCCCAAAGCGTGAAAATCAGCATTGCGTAAAATATATATTCTACTGGTAAACCAACAGTTCTCTCATAAAAGAAAAAAACATACGAGCCAAAAACAGTCCAAGTAAACATGCCCCAGAAACCAGAAGTACCGTATGAGATCATATTTATTATAGATGGTATTTTCTCAGTTCTCTCTACATCAACTTCATTCATTTTTTATTATCTCCTAATCTTATTATTTTTTAATTAAATTTCAAAAGTCATATATATTTCACTTAAATCTTATATAAAGGTTTTTAGCTTAAATGACAAAAAATACTTAAAAGTTTAAAAAATAAAAAAAAGATAACAGCTTTTAGTTGAATTAATAGATTTTTGGTTTTTCTGGAGGATTTCCTAACATTTCTGATGTTAATTGTTGGAAATTGTCAAAATGTCCGGGCAATGTCTTTTGAACAAAGAAAACTTCAGCTGCCTTTAAGTCAACTTTACTCCCAATTGCTGCTGCCATCGAACGATAAAGCCTATTTGCGTATTTAGTGAGCTTCTTCAGTTCACTTGGAGATACATTCGCCGGGTCGATTTTTGGGGCAAATAGTTGAGCTAAAAGTTCGAGCGTCGCTTCAAACTTTAAAGCGGCTTCTATTTTTTTTTCTAATGTCGAGATTATATCAACAAAATAGTTAGGTTTGTGACCTAGGAGCCCCATTAACCAAACTTCGGAACACGCGTAAGGTTCTACGCCTTTTTTTCTTTGTTCAGAATAAAGCAAAGGAAAAGCCGCAAACGCCGCTGCTTCTGCCGCCATTCTTCCAACAATTACATGATCGGGATGAACTTCGTAAGAAACCCAAGGATCGAAGGTTACTACGCGATCTGCCTTTAATTTCCTCACGAAAAATACGAGTTTTTCACGTAGTTCCGGACCGTTTATAAATCCAGCATCGGGATAGTCAAGGATTATCGTTTCTTTTACCCCAATTATTTCGTTAGCTGCGCGTAACTCTTTTTCGCGAGTATCTGCGACTTGTTCTTTAGTTAGATCGAGCCTTAACGTTCCCACCTCACCGCTCGTGCAACATAAGGCGTACACATTGTGACCTTCTTCTGCCCATCTCGCTAAAGTACCAGCGCAAAAAATAGAAAGGTCGTCTGGGTGAGCAAAAATCGCTACGACATTTAAAATTTTAGAATCCAAAATAATTCACCTTTCTTTTGTTTATATAATGAAAAATCATCTTTTAAGATTAAGCTGTAAGATTTTTTTTCACGTTTTCAATAACTTTTTCAAGATCGTTTTTAATATCGTCAGCTAAAGGTTTTGTTTTATGTTTTAAAAGAATTTCTTCCTTACGTATTCGGCATCGTTTTTCCATCCCATCAGCTCCGTTCTTTAGCCAATTACCGTAATTTTTCCTATCTAACAGCGTTGGGAACCATAATTCTTTCTTAAAATTTTGAACCGTGTGACGTTTGTTAAGAAAGGTTCCCTTGGGTCCAACATCGTCAATAATATCCATGGCAAAATCATCTTCGTCGAAATTTAACGTTCTATTTGCGCTTTCTACATAAGAAATGATTTCTGATTGCATAACAAGAATATCCAAAGAGGCACCTTGGTCCATACCACAGATCCCCATATGACCAAAAATATCTGCCCCCGAAGCGACTCCCAACGAAAGCGTAGTTGCACATTCAAGACCCGCTTGAGCATCTGGTCTCTTAGAATCAGTTAATCCGGCGTTGATGTAAACTGGAAATCCATAGTGTTTTCCCATCTGACTTGTTGCTACGCTAAAAATAGCTTGTTCTGGACCACCAAAAATGATTTGTGCGGTTCTCATATCAAATGCGTGACAGATCCCACCGTAACAAATAGGCATACCTTCACGGATAAGCTGAGTAATGCAAATAGCCGCTAAAATCTCCGCGTTTTCCTGAGCTAAAGTTCCTGCAATAGTAGCGGGTGCGGAAATTCCCATCTGAGCCATCGGTCCAATATGTACCGGTAAGTTGAGTCGAGCGGTTTCAAAAAGCAGGTCAATCCCATTAAAGGGAAAGCTTAAAGGACTAACAGGCTCAAATAATGGATAGAATAAAGGGTATTTTTGAGCGCTTTTCTCATCTCCCCTAAGAGTTACAAGAAAATCGATTAGTTGCTTTGCAGAGTTTCTATCGTTAAACCAAAAATAAATCGGTTTATCTGTATGAGATACCATCTCAAACGCCACTTGCAGGCATCTCCATTCTATGGGGACCTCAAGAGGGTCTGACATAGCACCTGGAATTGTTATTTGATCTAAGGCATCAGCAAATCTTACAGCTTCTTTAACATCGTTGAGAGTCGAGTGTCTTCTTTGATCGCCGATATTATCAACCCAAAAAGTTTGACCAGCCGAAGTATTGTAATTGCGCTTTCCAAGGCCAAACTCTGCCTTTTTCGAAAGATCGCGTCCGTAAATAGCAAACTTCTTTCCCGCTTTTGAAATGGACTCCATAACTAAATCTGAAGAAATTTTTACCAAACTTCTTTTGCTATCCACATTAGCTCCAATAGAAACAAAACGTGCCAACACTTCTTCGTGAGGAACGACTACACCAATATTTTCAAGAATATTTAGCGATTTTTGGTGAATTTTATCAATCTGTTCATCATCAAGAACTTTAACAAACATAAAACAAAACTCTTTTATTGAATTTTTACACTTAAGATTATGTGTGAAAATGCACTATTTTATATTCAATAATCTAAAGAAATTAATAAGTTTAAATATTAACTTATCGTGAGACTCTAAATAGTTAATTATTCTAAGGTGAATTAACATACCAGTTCAAAATTTCATGGAATTATACAAGTATTTGCCTAAAACTAATTGTAAAGAATGCGGGAAGCCCACTTGCATGGCTTTCAGTTTAGATTTATTGCAGGGTAAAGCTAAAGTGGACGATTGTCCTCCCCTTTTAAAACCAAAATATAAAAAGCAATACGATAAATTAAAGGAAATGCTTGGTTCCGAAGAAGGGCAACAAAAAGAACTGAGAATAAATGTAGATGTAGACCTTTGCGATGGTTGTGGAATTTGTGTGACCGTATGTCCTGTAAACGCGAGATATTGCCCCCCTAGCTTAAGCGGAAAGGCTCCAGACTATCCTCCTGAGAAACATCAGCTCTTTCAAGTGATAGGAGGAAAGTGTGAATTATTAAGCCTTGAATATTGTCGAAGGTTGGACTCGGAAGGCCGAGAAAGAGAATGCCACGTATGTGAGACTTACTGTCCTCGCGAGGCGATTAAAATTGAATATGTATAACGATTTAAATTTATAAAATTATTGAGGATTTAGTTATGAAAAGATACACATGTTCTGGTTGCTCGTTATTGTGTGACGACATAATAGTTAAGAGCGATGGTCTATTTATTGAAGAGGTTATTGGAGCTTGTTTAAAGGGAAAGGAAAGGTTTGATCAAGTTAGCGCCCAGAATAGAATTACAAGCCCGATGATTCGAAAAAACAACGAATTGGTCAATGTGTCATGGGAAGAAGCGCTAGCAAGAACTGTCGAAATCATAAAAAATTCTTCCGAACCGTTGCTTTACGGGTTTTCAAACGTAACCTGCGAGGCTCAAAGAGTTGGAATGGATTTAGCAAAAGAAATAAACGGATTTATCGATTCAAACGCTTCAATTTGCCAAGGAAAAATTTTAGACAAATCAAAATCGCAAGGAATAAATTTGACAACGATTACAGAAATTATTAACAAAATAGATTTGATTATTTTATGGGGGGCAAATCCAGCGGAAACGATTCCTCGCCTTTTAAATAAGGTTCTTTTTTCCAGAGGTAAATTTCGCATGACTGGCAGAGAAATAAAGACGCTAGTAATCATAGATCCTGTAAAAACTGCCTCTTTTAGAGTAATGGGCGTGCGAGATCTAGCGCTAATTATTGAACCAGATAAAGATATTGAATTAATTCAGATGTTAAAAGAAGAATGTTGTAGTGCCGATAGTATCCCATCTGGGGGCGTTGCCGGAGTAGATAAAAGCGACCTTAAGCGTTTATTACTCCATTTAACTGGCGCTGAAAACGGCGTAATTATTCTTGGACAGGGCGTAATACAACCTCACGCAGACTACGATCTTATAGAGGAATTATTAGATTTGCTACAATTAATAAACGCAAGGCAGGTGAAAGGTCGAATATCGCTACTTTTACTAGGGGGACACTTTAATATGGCTGGATTCGACCATGTAGCGCTTTCCTCGTACGGAGTAAGCGGTAAATTACAATTTAAAAGTAAAAAATTGGTTAAGTCAGAAGAAACAATCGTTTCAAAAATTAATAAGGAAAATTTCGATTGTTCTATTATCGTCGGAACCGATCCTATCTCACATTTACCACATTCTTTAAGCTCCAAATTAGCAAAAAAACCACTTATACTCATAGATAACCATAGTTCAGCAACCTCGCGCGTAGCAGATGTAGTATTACCGACAGCAATAACGGGAATTGAAAGTAGTGGACTAGTTTATCGTATAGATCAAGTACCAGTTGAATTAAAAAAGATTTTAAATCCACCTAATAACATTCCTTCGGACGAAGAACTACTGAACCAATTGATTACAAAATTAAATGGAGGCGCCAAATAATATGGATTTTCTATTAAATACTATAAGAAAAATTGACAACGATCAAGTAAAAGAACATAGTTTTAGAAACGAACAATCTTTAGAAGAAAACTTAGCGATATCGTTTATTAATCCAAAAGATTTTAACAAACTCAATTTAGTTTCAAGCCTACATTTAAAAATATCGAATAAACAAAGAAATGTTGTAGTAAAATTTGAAAAAGACGATAACGTACCTGAAGGAACCATAACGATGCCCGTGTCAATATGGTCAAACCAATTAGCAGAAATACTAAACGACGAACTTGTTTATAAAAACATAGTAGTAAGCGTAGAAGCTACACGCGAGCCAATATTGAAATTTAAAGAAATTATCCAAAAAATCAGAGGTATCGAATAAGATGGCTAAACTCCTTGTGAAAAATGGTTTTGTGTTTGACCCCATAAACAACATTGAAGGAGAAACAAAAGATATTTTAATTGAAAACGGAAAAATAGTGGAAAAGTTTACTAACAAAAACGATCTTAAAGAAATCGACGCAAAAGGAAAAACGGTTGTTCCGTCGGCAGTTGATACGCACACCCACATAGCTTCCCAGCAAGTTAACTGGGCGAGATTGTTGGGATCTGAAAATAAAGAGTTCCAAGAGATATGGAAAGGCTTAACTTTAGAGAACATTGCTAAAAGTTACATTTCGAACGGATATACGTTTATTCTCGAAGCTAATGTATTCCCCTCCCTCTCGAAGCAGACGATATTTGATTTAAAACGATTACCAGTGCTAGATAAAGCATTCTTATTAAACACCAGTAATTTATGGGCTTTAGAACTCGAGTTTCAGCGGGGTAAGGTTGAAAATGGTGCCGTTTTTTTGTCAGACCTATTAAATAAAGTTAAAGGATTCGGGTTCAAAGCCTATAACCCCTTCGAAGCTGAAGATTGGAACTGGAAAAAGGTTAGAAAAAGCCTAACCGAAAATGGAAGGTTATTTAACTTTGCTCCTATGGATGTTTACGAAAATCTCACTAAATTCGTAGAGTCTTTAGGTTTACCTCATTCAATTCACGCCCATATCGAAGGTTACGAATCTGCTCTTTCTAAAGAGAATTTAGTGCTAATTTTAAACAAGATCAAGTCGCTTGGCTTAAAACCTAACGCTAAAAACTCCCTTGAAATTAAAAGGTCTCAGATATTTCACCTTGCTCACGCTTCGGCTTATAATTCTGACGGAGATAACTCAGAATTGATTAAATTTTTCAACGAGAACCATGATTTTGACATGGATTTAGGCTTTATAGGGTTTAACAAGTTGAATCCGTTAATTACATCTGACCGCCATTTGGTAAATAACCTAATAAATTCGGGAAACGCGTATAAATTGATTAGATCATCGGTAGAATCAGAGGGAGATTCATTTGTAACTCTAAGAAAATTTAGTAAAAAAAAGGGAAGCGATTGTATTTTGTGGGCAAACGCTATTGATTTAGCGTTAAATATTACTCCGTGGCAAATGCAATTCTCAGTCAACTACCCGAACTATGCAAATATAACTGACATTCCTGAAATCGCAACTTGGTTGTTGAGCAACAAAGCTCGTGAAATATTTATGAAAGATATGGATGCCGGCTTTTTAAAAGATAATTCTTTAGTAAGTAATGACAGCCAACTAACTTTTAACGATTTCGTAATTTTAACTCGTTCGAGCCCAGCTAAATCGTTAGGTATTGGAAGTATAAAAGGCAATTTAGGTTTAGGTGCTGATGGTGACCTGAATGTTTTGAATTTGAACTTAAACGATGTCGATGTTTTAAAAGACATTGAAACTTTAAAGAAAGCGCTTGAAAACATAGAATATGTGATAAAGTCAGGAGAAATTATCAAAAACCAAGAGAAATTTAATATGGGTGGTTCAGGAAAAATATTTTGGGCTTCGGGAAAAGCAGAAAAGGACGATTCTAAATTCGTTTTAACAAAGAAAAAAGAATTTTACCAAAAATATTATTCTACTTTTTACGAATCTTACGATATAACTATTGATAACAACATTCTAAGAAAAATTGCTTGAATCTCAGAAATTTTTGTATTTATGCTACGAATATAACATGATTAGAAAACATTTAAATTAAAAATTTTTGATAGATTATTAAAGCATTTATTCTATTCTCGTGGTGGTTTATTTTGAAATTTTTAATAGTTGATTCGTTTAAGCAATTTTTTGCTGAGTTAAAGAAAAATCCTATTTTGCGATATAATTGGTTTGTTACGATAGTATTAATCTTATTCTATGCTATAATTTTAATTTTATTTGGACCTGCTGAGAGTTTACCGACGCCAGGTGATATTCCTACTATTCAAGGAATTACATTCTTGTTACTTATCACTTTCAGCTTCTTTTTGCTGTTTCTTTTCGTAATTTCATGGAAGGAAAGTTTATTCTCAAAGTTAGAAAAGGATAAAACTGATGTTAAGTTAATTGGACTGAATTTAATCTTCTTTTTTGGCTCTTTACTTATTCCAATTATAATTTTTGTTGGACTTTATATTGTCGCATACTTCTTATGGTATTTGATTAGCGCTTTGTTCTTAGTTCTGTTTTCTAAGGATTTATCTATTAAAGTTGCTGGTAGTGTATCTACAAAGAAAGGCTTTAAAGGATTAATCCTTTATTTATTGTCTTGGTTGATTTTTATTGTCTTGTTTGGCTTATTTTATCAAGCTATTAATTGGGAGGTTTTAAACATATCCCAACAGATGATTCTAATGGTTTTTCCCGTTTTTAGTGTGATTTTACCAATTTTAGGGCTAATATTAAAACCAAAAACGGGATACCGCGCCCCTATTACATTATATGGTCTTCTTATATTCGCCTTAATTCTTTATAATTGGGTCCGTTATCTAAATTGGACTCAAACATCCTCAAATTTTACAATCTTCGACGCTGTTATCGACATAATTTTAATTACATATGTTTTTTTTACATTGTTCAAAAACGCAAATAAAGTATCTGAAATTGTTAAAAATAAAATCGATATCACTCAAATTTTGTTTCTTTTTATCTGGACTAGAATATCTTCGATGATTCTTTTATATACCGTTAGCGAATACGAGATTTTTGGAATCAGCGCTTCAGAAGGTACATACTTATCTACAATGTTCTTAACGATAGTTGTAGGATTTATAATAGGCATAATATGGATTAAAAAGGGGATTTCTAGAAAAGATCTTAACTCAAAAATTAGTCTACCCGAAACTACAGGAGATTTTATTAATAGATAATCAAAATATTATTATCTTTTCAATTTAAGTAGGAGCTTATATCTTTTTGAGAAGAGAATACAAATATTGTTCACATTGATATTTACACGGAAAGACTGAAGTTGCGCTGATTTTAATAATTCAATCCCTTAAGTCTATGAACTGTGGTAAATTGGTTTTTCCCGCTGTTTCTTAGATAATTCATTGCTTCTTCGATTCCTTCTATTGTCAAGTTAAACATAGGGATAAGGCTCGAAATAATCTTCCTCGTCCATGGCACCCACTCTAACCGAATTAATTCAGGGTTTAACCAAACGACATTGTTCTTGAAGTGGTTGGCTATTTCTCTAATGTAATAAATTCCGGGCATCTCGTTTCTATGGTAATAATAAATTGAACCGTATCTTTCCGTAAGCTCCCAAGAGGCCATAGCAGCGTCGCCAACGACAACTACTTTGTACTTATTATCGTATTTTCTCAAAAGATCGTCGAAATCTATAGCCTCGTCAGAATTTCTTTGAGCATTGAAATAAAGTTGGTCATATACGCAATTATGGAAG
>JABCSY010000048.1 GCA_018238625.1 Promethearchaeota archaeon | reverse complement strand
GTTATATTGTTGATTCAGCATATACTTCTGCTTTCAATGGTTCAGTATCCTTCTCAGGATTACTCAATGGCGAATATAATATTACAGCAAATTACACTTTAGAATCTCGTGAAGAATTTGTAGGAAGTATGGTAAAAATCCTTAACGGAACATCGTATAGTTTTGATTTAACCTTGAATTTGTGGACGATAGATTTTGAGGTTACAGATTGGGAAGGAATTCCTTTAAATTATGGGTACATAGAAATCAATGAAAGTTATGGTGGTGCTTTATTAGATACTTTAACGCTGGATAGTAATGGAAAAGCGATATTTCGATGGCTTAATAATCCAGATTATTATTTCAGAGTTTTTTACGCAAACGATGATTATAGCGAAAGTCCGTTTCTGCTAAACGAGTCATACATTACTAGGGCTGAATATGAAAGCGCAAAAAGCAAAACTCACGCTCTATTAGTTGATGACACAAACTTAGCATCTTCGAGTGAAGAACGATACCTTGTACAAGAGATAGTTTATACTGACGGCTCGAGAACCGATTTTGGAAATAAGGAAATAATTAAAGCCAACATCACATTAACGGGAATGAACAATCAACTAACGAATGTTTCGATTTATTACATAGATAAATTCAACTCAACAGGTACTGGCGATGAAAACCTAATTTATTTCGAAGATGGATATGGTTTTAACGAAAACAACGACTTTATAGAAATTGACATCCCTAAGGTTGAAAACTCAAAGTTGGAAAGTGAAAAGTTCGAGGTTTATGGATTATTTATTGAGATAAACGGTGTAAATGATACTACATGTAATGGGCTTATTACGATTGATTTACTCGAGACTTGCAACGTCTTAAATAGAACGCATTTATCAAGATTAAATGTTAGAGTTATAAATATAAATAAACTATCCCCAGAGGGAGCACCAGTTGATGCGGTAGTTAAGGTTTTTGACAATCAAACTGGAGAGGCTATAACTAACCTAATATCTGATTCTAGTAGAGATGGGTACGCTTACGGTCAAACTAATGACATTCCATTTTGGTTTTTCAAAGATAGAGTATATAATTTTTCAATTGATATTGTTAACATAACGAACGCAGATTTCAATGTAACATTATTATCTCCTGATAATCAATGGTGCCCAACAGATAATAACGGTGTTCAGTCTTATAATTACACTTTATACGGACAAGCTTCCATAACATTTAATGTAATCTTCACACAAGAAATAAACATTACAAATTATAACACAGCATTCTTTAATTCTTCTGGGACATTAGAAGTGTTTTGGGGAGAAGATTTAACCTATTCTGTAATCTTCGATTATACTCTAGACAATGGAGTTACGTGGAATGCCATAACCCATCCTAGTGCGATATGTACATTGTACTTTAGAGAGATCGGTTCAGAGATCAATTTAATAACTGAGACTATGGGAGCAGGATCGGGCCCTGGAAACTTTTCGAAAACGATTAATTCTAACAGATTATCTGCGGGAGGAACCTATAAATTATATTACGTGGTAATAGAAGGTTTATATCCTGGATATCCAGAACCTAATTCAGTGAATTTCATAGTCAAGGTGAAAACCATACCTACAGATATTAGTTTACATGATTATGAGACGCGTGTAGAGATATTGGATCAGTCTATTACTGCATATTACAATGAACTTGTAAATATTTCAATACAATATTGCATAGATGAAACAAGTGCACCATTAAACGGTGCTACATTAACTTATACTTGGATTGGTCTTAACCCTATTAATATATTTACAGATCCTTTAAATAACTTGTATTATACCTTTACAATCAACACTTCAGATGCTCAAAGTACGGGGCTTAAAATTGTTAATGTTATAGCTTCATTTGAAAATTATACTACGCAATCTAATTTCTTGATTTACCTTAATATACTTGAGAGAAAAACTGATCTTAACGGACAAAGCGAATTAGTATATCTAAACCCAAAAGTATGGGTTCAGGACGCTCACAATTTCATGTTTATTTATAGCGATGCTAATACGCTGGAAACAATAGGGGATTTGACAATTGCTACTTATATATGGCAAGAATTATATGAAAATGGAAGTATTATTTCGGGTCGAGACGGTTCAGGAACGCTAATACAAAGTGAAAATAAAACTTATGCTTTAGACTTCAACACAGAACATCAACAAGTCGGTTTTTACTTTTTATATGTTACATTACAAAAAGAAAACTATGAAACAAAATCAGCCCTTATTAATTTAGAGATTGTTTTAAGAGAATTTGAGGTTGAGATAAGCGTAGAAAATTCAGTGGGAAATCAAGTTAATGTAGTTCATGGAGAAAGCGCAAGTTTTGAAATAAATTTACATGATATCACCAGAGGAAATATTCCGTTAGAAAACGCTACGGTAACCCTTAATATTGGAGGGTATGAATACACTTTTAACGAAACTTCTCCTGGTATATATTCATTGACTTTCGAAACCGAAGCAATTGAAGCATTTTTCGCTCCAAATCTCTTGTCTGGAATAATAAGAGTTCAAAACGTAAATTTCACATCTCAAGATATTAGAATAGTTGTTAATGTACAAATGGAAGAGATATTTCCTGGTATGCCCATGTTTTACTTTATCTTAATTGCTGCTGCTATTATTGGTATTGTTGGAAGTTTAACAGCTTATAGGGTTATTCAACAAGCGAGAATTCCAAAATTCGTCAAAAAAATTAGGAAAGTTAAAAGTACGATAAAATCAAAAAAACCTATATCTGAATCTTATGCAATCAAAACAAAGGAACAAATGATGCTGAAGTTATTTGGAGAAGATTGGAAAAATTTAGATCTTTCCCTTGAAGATACGTTAGGTATTCGTGATTTGAAATTAAAGCCTATTCCATTGAAAGGAAAAAAATCCAAAAAAGGAGGCGATAGAAACTAATGCCAATTGGATTTATCGTAATGAGATGGGACCCTAAAGTAAGTACGGATATTATTACAAAGTACCCCAAAGAAGTTATCATATCGGATGAGACCTTAATGCAAATCTATGCAGCTCATGAATATACAGGAGACCCAGGAATGATAAGCTTAATGGTGGGTCATTTGAATATTGCATCATACTTCACTGGAGGTGAAAGGCCGTTATATCTCATTTTAATTTTAAACTTGGATGACGATCCAGACCTTTACGAAGGCGGATTGGCGGATATATCACGGATAATCCTTCAGAATTATGAAAATCGAGCATATCTTGAAATGATTCCATTTTTATTTCAACGTTTGTCTGCTTACCCTCATCTAAACGATGAACAAGCTCTCGCTTTAACTTTTCAAGATGAAATAAATAGATTACTCCTAAACAGATTAAGAGACGAAGGAGTCGTTTCCAAATCAGAGCTAAAAGTGTGGTTAAAAGATAAATACCGTAGAGGCTTTTTTGATATTGATGCGATCTTAATTGAACTGATTAAAAAAGAGATAATTAAAGAAGCTTCTGTAAAAGGAATGCCTTCTGAACTATTATTTTTCATAAACGACATATTCATGATTAGAAGGCCACCTCTCAAAATAATAAACGATCCTGTAGAGCGAGGACTTCCTGAACCTTTAGTCGAAGCTTACAACTCTGAAGTTAGAAGATTCTTTCAAAATTATCGACCTTCTGAAGGTGACAATTTGAAATTAGTAGATGTTCTCACTGATCCACAGTTATATGAGATACTAAAATTAACGAGAATAGCAGTAGTAACCAGGAATACTTTGGAGAAACTTAGAAAAAAAGGAGTAGATGATATAGACGGCGGAATTAAGAAGTTACGCAATAATAATATTATACACTTACTCCAAAGCGAAAATGGAACTAAATATTATGCATTGCTTTCTGACTTACATATTTCCCTTGTATATCCTAGATATGTATTAAATACGATATTACATCAATACGACGTGAAATCGAAATCAGAGCCGGTTTTAATTGAGTATCTAAATGTGCTTGAAGATGCATATCGTCCTTACAAGCTTAAATCAAAATCTAAAGAATAAATTATTTTTTTATTTTTTATTTTAATTTTTTGTAAAAAAAAAAAGTTTTTTTTTTGTTTTGTTTTGTTTTTTATTGTTTTGATCTTCTTGAAGATTTGTTAAACTATCACCATCAGAGTCGTTTGTAGAGTCATCAACATTAGGGTTTAAGCTGTTGTTTACTTCCCATCCGTCTAGCATTCCATCATTGTCACTATCTGGGTCATTCGGATCAGTAGAGTAATCAATAACTTCTTGTTCTTTTTCTTTTTCTTGTTCTTGTTCTTGTTCTTGAAAATTTGCTAAACCATCACTATCAGTAGAGTAATCAATAACTTCTTTTTCTTGTTCTTGTTCTTGTTGTTGAAAATTTGCTAAACCATCACTATCAGGTAGATATCGTTTTAATTTTTCAGATTTTTGGTAAAATTCTTTATAAAGAGCATCATCTCCCAAATCAAGACACAAATCTGCGATTTTATCAAAATAAACCACACTTTCAGCAATATCTCCGTTTTCTAAGCTTTTATTAGCCAATTGAATTAATCGATCTCTTTCAAATAAAGGTTTCAATAGCGTTGATTCTTCCATGTTCATTTCTAAGATATCTGCAACGATTTGGACCATTTTGCCTTGATTATTGGGTTCAATTGCAACCATCGAATATGACTTGATTCCAAGTATTTCTTCGATCTTTTCAACGCTTAACGCCCCATCTAAGTCTTGTTTATTTGCAATTGCAGCGGAGTGTGCGTTTGGTGTCTGTTCATTTATTAATTCAACGAAGTATTTGCTTTTCTCTACATTTTCTAAAGTTGAGTTTGTAATTAAGAGTACAGCATCGCTCCCCAGGATAAAATCGTTCCATAAATAGCTAAATTGTTCTTGACCAGCAAAATCCCATAAATGGAAGGTTAACTTTCCAATTTTAATAGTGGAAACTTGACCTGTTATTGTAGGAATATGCGTTTCGGGAACTTCTTCCGCACATATTAATTTAGTAATTGTTGTTTTCCCAACTCCAGAAAATCCTACCAACGAGATTTTGGTTTTTATCTTTTTATGAATTGATTCTATTAATGGGTTAAATATTTCAAAAAGCGACGGATCTAAATTGTCGAGAATATCACCAAATGATTCCAAGAAATCATTCTTTAATTTATTTAATTCTATTTTTACAGTTTCTATATCATCATTGAATCCAGTTATGAATATGAAGATTAATTTTGAAGTTCTGTCTAGGGTATATGTTATTCTATGTTTAAAAAAATTAGAGCTTCCAAAATCGTTTAAAAGACCACGAGATATCTCTGCTTCAACTTCTTGATAAATGCTTTGAAAACTTTCTGAAGATAAGACTTTACCAAAGTCTCTCTCGTATATTATATTCCCATCCTTTAAGATATATATTTGTCGCAACATTTTCATTAACCCAGAATGCTATACAATTAAAGATCTATAATTATACTGTATTTTTTTTAGTTTTAGTTAAAAATAAGACATACTTTCTTGATTCTTCAATCTAAATTTTTGTATTTAAACTTTTATAAATAGTAAATTAAGAGAAATATGTTAGATTGGTGCTTTTATTAGGTTTTAAAATTATAGATTTAGCTTGAAAAGAATAATTAATTGAATCTTTAGATTTCTAGTAATTTTTCTATATTATCTGTTATTTTTTGAAAACTTTTAGAATCTTCTGGAACGTCAATTATAGCCTTACCTTCTAAATCAAATTTAGTTAGAATCTCATCTTCAGGAATTAATGCAAATAAAGGTAAATCATATTCTCTAAGCTTATCCAGAATATTAGTAATATCGCCTTTAGCTCTATTTATTATAACTCCTATTTTTTTATAACTTGTAAATTTTTTAGCGCTTTTTCTAATTGACTTTGCAGTGTCTATGCTCCTTAGAGATATATCTGAGATAATTAAGATAATATCAACAGATTTAATTACCATACGGTTAATTTGTTCAAGTCCCGCTTCACAGTCGATCAAGACGACTTCAAAGTCGCTAGAAATTGATTCTATGACTTTTCGAAGCAAAGCGTTCGAAGGACAGAAACACCCTGGACCTTCGGGCTGACCAATTGAAAACAGGCTAAAATCTTTACTCTCCTTAATAGCACTATAAACCTCAAAATCTATGTTCTCTGCTAGCGTTTTGATATCTTTTTTTTTATTTATTGTTTTATCAATTAATTCGGCTCTAACCATCTCGAGACTTTTCTCTGGAAGT
The DNA here is from genome assembly GCA_018238625.1 of Promethearchaeota archaeon. GTDB lineage: Archaea > Asgardarchaeota > Lokiarchaeia > Sigyniarchaeales > SOKP01 > SOKP01. The sequence goes on along the minus strand of JABCSY010000048.1, from coordinate 24,973 downwards.
AAATTAACCATTTTACTAAGATGTGGATGAGTAGGGTCTGCATCAATCAGTAATAATTTATAATTATAAGAGATTGAAATTGCTTTAGCAATAAGAGTTGTTACTATCGTTTTACCAACGCCTCCTTTTCCGACAATAGCAATTATAAGTGGTTTTTTTCTCTGGTTATTCATTTTATACGCCTCAATTTATCCGTTTATTTCTCAATCTCCTCTCTTGAGACCAATACTTGTTTAATATCTAAGCATTCTACTTGATAAGGGCATATTTCACAGCCCCAATCGTAATCACAGTCAATCCTCTTTTTCCATTCTTCTATTTTCTTTCTCCATTTTTCTTTAAACTTGTCCGTAATTTCTGACGATAGCGTTATGAATCTTTCAATAGAATCTGGATATGAACTAATTATTATAACTTCTATAGTTTTTATTAAACCTTTAAATTTTTGTTTGTATAGAGAAATAATAGCATTTCCTAAAAATTCGAACGAAAATCCTTTCTGTAGGGTTGATGTACTTAATCTGCACCAAAATCTGCGAGGGATCGAACGAATGGAAAACCCTTCTATGCCATCTGAGATAAAACTCAATTGCCTTAACTCGCTTATGTCCGTCTCTGTGCTGTTTTCGACTCCAATTAAAATCATCATCCCAAAATCTATATTTTTATCCAAACATTTATCAATTTCTGGACCCAATAAACTTATTTTTCCAGTTTCGATTAGTTGAGCATCTTCAGTTGGAAATACTGTTAAGAAGGATTTCTTTTTCATCCCACCAAGTTCTATACCCGTCTCTTCTTCAAGGATGATTTCTTTAAATTTATTTAATTCAACTTTAGTCCCAAAATTATTTAAAAAAGCAGTGTGATTCGAGTCTGAACGATAATAGACCAAGGGTTTTCCGTGCTTTCGTTCCTTTTCTAAGAAATCTCTTATCTTTTCTATAATAATTTTATTTTCCATTAAATTTTTTACCTTATTCGGAATAATCCAGTATAAAATTATAATAAAGGGATATTAATTTTTATTTAGGTTTTAACCGTTTTTTAAGATTTGTATTTAAGATTTTATAGGAAACAATTATCTTTTGAATGTGTAATTCTCATTATCTAAATGATTTATTATTCGGACTTGGATAAATCCTAATTTCCAAATCTCGATAGAAATTACTGACCTTAGTTGCGTTGATGATCTGATTAAAAAACTAGAATCTCATGTTGAAGTAGGCTGATTTTTTTATTTTCATAAAATAAAATTGCATTTTCGAAAGATTAACTATTTAAATTCTAAAGTCGATTTTACTTTTATACATACAAAAATACTAGTAGGAAAATAAAAATGATTTCGATTCAAAAAGGAGAAGATTTGATTACGATTACATTGCAAAATATTTTAAGTTATAGAAAAGACGATGAGGATTTCATAAATCTAGTCTTAAACTGGAACAAAACAGTTTTAATTGAGGTTGATGGTTTTTACCCAGTCGAAGTTATATTTGACCGCAATGAAATAAAATTTAAAACAAAGGATTTTGATAAAAAGATAAATCTGAAAGTAAAAATGGACATATACTCGTTTTTAGATTTGGCCTTTGGCAGATTAAATCCTGTAAAAGCATTCCTTAAACGTAAGTTCAAAATTAAAGGATTGTTTAAAATTGGAACTGTGTTAAAATTCATGAAAATCTTTTTAAAAACGATGAAAATGGTTGCTTCAGACCCCAACAATAATTATTTTGAATTAAACAAGGAAACAAGATAATGAGGTGAAAACAAATACATGACAGAAACAAAAGAAAGAAATTTGTATGAGAAGATAAGCAAAGAGGATGTGTTTAAAAAGTTAGTCGAAATATTTGGAGAAAAATATGTAACCAATAAATCAGGAGATTTATACCCCTATTCGTATGATATGACCGAATGTAAGCCTCACATGCCTGATTTCATAGTTATTCCTGAAAATACCTCGCAATTAATCGAATTAGTTAAGTTTTGTAATTCCAATTTAATTCCAATTGTTCCTTACATATCTGGAAATAACGTAGGGGGTTTAACGATTCCGGAAAACGGTGGGATTCTCATTGATTTTGGTAAAAAGATGAATAAAATTCTGCATGTTGACGATAATATGATGTACGCAATCCTTGAGCCTGGAGTTACCTTTGGTCAATTGAAAAAGCACTTAGACGAAAATTACCCACACTTGAGATATAGTTATCCTTATGCACCTCCATACGCAGGGGTTGTTGGAAACGTGATATTGAGTGGTATGAATAATCTCTCGTGTAAAATTGGATCGATGGGCGATTCTATTAACGGTTTAGAAGTACTTACTGCTGACGGCGAAATCGCTAGGATAGGTTCGTGCTTTTATGGAAAGAACGAGGCAGCCCCCGATAGTTGGTGGTGTAGATATCCTATGCCAGACTTAATGGGTCTCTTTGTAAATTGGCAAGGTATGACAGGTTTAGTTACAAAATGCGCCGTTCAACTATGGCCTAATCCATCCATCAAGCAAACTTATATCGCAGTAGTTTTTGGACTTACAGATGTAGCTTCAGTAATGAGGGAGGTTGGTAGAACTGATATTATAGACGATATTTCAGCAGTTAGCGTCGAAGTAGTAAAAATGGCCGTAGAAATTCCTGAACCCAAAAGATTTCCGGGTGAACCTTATTTCGCAGTGATGTTTTCAATCTCGGCAAAAACAAAAAATCAATTCAATGCTAGAATGGAAATTTTATCCAACGAAATCGAGAATTTAAATAAACAAGGAAAAAAAGTTATTTTGATTAATGCTGACGAGTACGTCAAATTATTTAACTTAAGACTTAGGTGTTACCTCGATTTACCCTCCGTAGTACTTCCACTAGTAGAGTATTCAGGATTAACTTGGTTTGGCTCGTATGCTCCAAGTCATAAACTCGAGGAACTAATCGAAAAAGTGTATAATTTATTTAATAAACACGATATCACTCCATTTATTTACATGAAAATGATGAAATCAAGTCATTACGCGATATTTCGCCCTATTATGCGTTATAACAAGTTTAAAGAAGGCGAGGAAGAAAGATTCCACGAGTTATTAGAAGAGATAACTGAAGTAAGCGTCGATTTGGGGTGTATACCTTACAAAACCCCTGTTTGGATGACGGAAAAGATGCGCAAGAAGATTAACCCAGGATGGATTAACCTATTTGAGAAAATAAAGAATTGTATGGATCCAAATAACATATTTAACCCAGGAAGGTGGGGTACATAAATGGTAGAAATTGATAAAAGTCTAATGGGAAAAGATGTTTTGGAATTAGCATTTGATAACTGTATCCGTTGCTCTACTTGTAAATATTCTTATAAAGGTTTTGAACCTTCGTGTCCTTCGGGAGAAGAGTTCTTATTCGAATCGTATTGGGCATCTGGGAAAATAAGAATGATAAGAGGCGTCGTAACCGGCGAATTGGAATGGTCTGAAGATTTAAAAGACGCGATTTTTGCTTGTCCAACTTGTGGAGCTTGTATGGACGCTTGTCAAGCGCCTCACGCCGATTTTATAGTAGATATGATAGAGGCTCTAAGAGAATTAGCTGTAAAACATATTGGGCCCGCTAAAAACCAAGAGTTTCTGGTTTCTCGTTGCGAAGAGAATTGTAATCCTTATGGAGAGTCTAACTCCGATAATGAAGATTTGAAAAAACAATTTGACTTACCAGATAAAGCAGATTGGGTTTATTATATTGGATGCACTTCTAATTACCGCCAACAAAGTTTAAGGGACTCAACCTTAAGATTCCTAAAAAAAAGCGGTATAAGTTTCACTTTAATAGATGAGCATTGTTGCACGAGCCCCATGATTCGAACGGGTCAGGTTGGCATTGTTAAGGATTATATGAGCTATAATATCGCTCAAATTAAAAACACGGGAGCTACTAAAGTTATTACCTCGTGTGCGGGTTGTTATAGAACATTTAAGAAAGATTTCGAAAAATTTGGCGAAGAATACGATTTTGAAGTGTTCCACACTTTAGAATTAGTAAAACAACTATTAGACGACGATAAATTAAAGTTTAAATCGGAATATAATAAAACAGTGACTTATCACGACCCTTGTCATCTTGGAAGGCATATGGGTGTGTATGAGCTTCCTCGAGCGATTTACAAGCAAATCCCAGGGTTAAAGTTAGTAGAAATGAGAAGAAATAGAAATTTTTCTTGGTGTTGTGGGGCTGGAGGTGGCGTAAAAATAGGATATCCTGAATGGTCTGTAGAGATATCAAAGGAACGCCTTGAAGAAGCGAAGGAAACAGAAGCAACGGTAATATCGTCAGTATGTCCTTTTTGTAGGACGAATTTAAGCGACGCTAACAAAAATTATAACTTTGAATTTGAAGTACTTGACCTAATGGAAATCATAGATCAATTAGAAATTGAAATCGAGAAGTAAAAATAAATGGAATTATCAATTTTCCTTATTTTTTTATTCCAAAATTACTTTTTAGAAAATGAAATTCTAAAACTAAATCCTCAGGATACGGCTTCCGTGGATAATTCTGGCAATTTCTAATAAATTTTCTTGTAAACGGTATATTATTCGAAAATTTCGATAAGTAATTTCTCTTATTTCTGTATTTTCAAACTCAGGAACAAGTCTACCCATTTTGGGAAATTGAATTAGATTTTCAATAATATAGATAATTTTCTTAGCAAAGTTTTGAGCAAATTTTGGTGCAGTTTTCTCATAATACCTAATTATTGATTCATAATCATCAGTTGCTATAGGAGACCATCTTATTTCAACCATTCTCTAAACCTTTCTTTTACATCCTCATGGGATATAAATTCTCCCTTATCCAACTGCTCAATACCTTTCGTAATCATTTGCTGAACATAAATTGATTCCATGATATCGTCGTAATTAGCATCATTTGGAAGCTTTTTAATTGATTCAATTACCTTTTCTTTTATTGTTTGCATATTCTTCAATATTTAAAATGTATTTATAGTTTAAATTATTAATCTTAGGATTGATTATTATAGACAGTTAGGAGTTATAAATCATAGATCAATTAGAGATTGAAATCAATGTTTTAAACTGAGAATAAAAAAAAAGAGTTATTTTAATTATTTATAAATCCTTAGGAATGATTCCTAGTGTAAATAAAGAAAATGAAGAGAAGAGAACATACAACGTTGGCAAGAGAATATAAAGAAAACCGAGAAATCCTATCAAACCCATAAACATCAATCTATGTCCTCTTTTTTTGGGATTCTGGGGGTTATAAGGGATAAACACTAAGAATATCAAGAGAAATAATAAATATAGGTAATATAATGGAAAGTATATAGAACCTATGAACCCAAGCCATCCTAAATGAGTTAACCAGCCAAGCGGATTTAGTTTCACGTGATACACCATTTATATATAACTATTGATTTTGTTTTAGATTTACTACTATTTAATATTTTCTGCTTAAGTAAATTTACTATAGTAATATTAAAATTGAGAGGTAAAAATAAATGGAATTATCAATTTTCCTTATTTTTTAATCTTCAAGTTCTTTTAGATTCTATTCGTTAATCATGGCGATGAACTCGTCTTCGGTAATGATCTTCGACCCTTGCCCTTGAGCTTTTACGTATTTGCTCGTTGGCTCGTTGCTATTGGTGACCAGAAACGATAGGTCTTTTACAACTCCGCTTTTTGGAGTGCCGCCGTTTTCCGTTACCAACTGGTTCGCTTCGTTTCGGGTCATGGTTTCGAGCTTTCCCGTAAAGCAGAAGGTAAGTCCATCAAATTTGTTGCTTCCCATTTTTATACTCCTTATATTAATTTTATTGGTTTTTAAAGTTTTAAGCATGTCAAAATATAAAGCGTGAAACTCCTTATGAAACTGATTGGCGGTAATGTCACCAAATAATTCTACTCTTGCCAAATCGTGTGCCGTTGTTTTGTGAATTTTTTCTAGTGTGTTGTATCCCGCTTTTACGACCTTTTCTACGAGCGCTTCTCCTATGTTTTCGAGGTTGAATCCTCCGATAAACTTTGACAAAGACACTTCTTTTACTGCAAACAAGTTATCTAGGGCTTTCTGAGCCGATTTCTCGCCTACTCGATCTAGTTTCGTAAGGTCAGAAACTTTCAATTCGTACAAATCTGAGACGTTTTGAACTCTTCCCGATTCGAACAATTGTTTTAGGATCAATTCTCCGAAATTTTTTACTCCGAGCCTTTTGATCCACCTCGTTAACCTGTGATAAGCTCTTTTCGAGCAATCTTTATTAGGACAGTATAATCGAGTTCCTTCGTTAATTAAAGGAGTCTTACAAGCGTTGCATGTAGTAGGAAATTCGATCTTTTTAGCGTTGGAAGGATTTTGAATAACCCTCTCGATCTTGGGTATGATATCGCCTCGTTTAGAGACTATAACCTTCGAACCGATCTTTAAGTCCAATTCCTTTATTAAGTTTGGGTTGGCAAGGCTCGCTCTTTGAACGGTAGTTCCGGCTATTGATGTGGGTTCGATTATGGCTATTGGCGTGTAATTTGGTCCACTCTCGCTCCATTCCACTTCGATTACCGTAGATTCCACTTCTTCGGGGTCGAACTTGAACGCAATTTGCTTGGTCGGTCTCGCTCTTTTCATGTCTTCCAAGTCGATTTCTTTTCCCTTGATTACCAAACCGTCAATGTCAAAATTAAGTCGGTCTCGAATTGACGCCATTACTTCGTCCCGATAATTGACAACTTCTTTCGTGGTTTTAAACGTATTAGTGTCGACAACTTCGAATTGATAGTTCTTTAACCATTTTAGCTTCTCTAACTCGTTTTTAAATCTATCGTCTGGATTCTTACTAATTGCGTCGTAAACAATTATAGTTAGGTCTTCGCTACCTTTACCGTCTTTCCTTTTAGTTATACCGCTCGCCATATTTCTACAATTTTTTGCGTCGGGATATTTTTTCTGGAAGGTATCCATTGTTAAAATTATCTCCCCTCTAACCGCTCCCGTAAATTCGGGGTTAACTTCTGGCACGAAAGCAATCATTTTTCTTACATTGTGAGAAATATCGTCTCCTATTAGACCGTCTCCGCGGGTCACTCCGTATTGGAACTTTCCTTTAAGATATTGAAGCTCTACGCTTATACCATCCAGCTTGAATTGAATAATAAACTGAGAGTAACCTATCTTTCTCGCCCATTTTGAAAACTCTGCGTGAGAGGTTACCTTTGCTTGAGAGTTCATAGGAATTAAGTGGCGAACTTTATCGAGGCTCGCATCGAGGTCTGTTCCTATTTTAAAAAAGACTTCGTTGTTAGGAGCGAGTTTCTTTAACTTGTCCCAAAGCTTATCGAAATCCTCGTCGCTAATTTCTGGCTGCGAGTTGTAGTAGAGATGCTGGTGATATTCTACCTGTGCTTGAAGTTCTTTTATTCGATCAGATTTGATTTTTGATGGGGATTCAGAACTTTTATCGGACTCGAACAATTTTAACTGTTTAGCCAATTGATTTTCATCTCTTATATTTTGAATTTGGTTTTTCTCTTGAATTTTGGTTAATGTATATTATTCTTATCCCAATAATAAAACTTACTACTTTCGGAATTTAATGATTTTTTGCTAATTGTGATAATCGCCATAGTAAATCTTCTAAAATGAAGCTATTATATTTAAAAATTGTAATATATTATAAGAAGATTTAATCTTTTATTTAAAAAGAAAGAAAAAAATCTCTATTATAAATACAAAAAAAGTGAAAAAGATGATTAAGGTATCGTGCGTTCAATTTGCGTATAAACAAATTGATAGTTTTGAAGATTTCGCTAACAATGTGGAAAATTTATTAAACCAAGCAGAGGGTTCAGATTTTGTCGTGTTTCCCGAGACTTTAACTTTAGAACTTCAATATTTAATTCCAAACAACAATTTGAATAGAATACCGGAGTTCACTGAGCAATATAGAAACCTTTTCGCTCGTTTATCCAAAGAAAAAGGGCAATATATAGTAGGGGGCTCGCACTTAACAATTGAAAATGGAAAGGAGTATAATATAGGGTATATATTTTGCCCCGATGGAAAATTACTGATACATCGAAAAACGCATCTTTTTCCATTAGAAGCAAGTATGGGGGTGACTCCTGGAAACGCTTTAGAGATTTTCGAAACTAAAAAAGCGAACATTGGTCTGGCTATCTGTTACGAGATGGAGTTCCCAGAAGTAGCTCGAACGTTAACTTTAAAAGGGGCTGACGTAATTTTTTGTCCCTCCTATACTATAGGCGAGGCTGGATTCTGGCGCGTAAGGCATTGTTGCCAAGCACGAGCCATAGAAAATCAGATTTATGTCCTTCATTCGTGTTTAGTAGGAAAATCCCCGCATAAGGGAATGGAAGGATGGGGAAGATCGTCAATTTTAAGTCCATGCGAAACTCCATGGAATCCTAATGGCTTAATTGCTGAAGCTAAAACAAATGAAGAAATGGTGATAACTGGCGAATTAGATCTTAAGGTTCTACACAAAAAAAGAAAGCGTGGAGCGGCTACTACTCTTAAAGACCGACGTCCTGAAATCTATGAAATTTAATTGTAAGATATAAATTAAATATAAAAACCCAATAATATTATAAGTCAATTTACTCTATCTTAAAAATAAATCAATTTAAAAAAAAATCTGAATAAAATGGCAATTAAATTAAAATCCGATTTCTCGTTGACAGAAATAGAAGAAAAATTAGGCACTAAAACTATTATTGGTCTTGCTTTTGTAACTATTTTTATTAACCTATTTTTTATACAAGCTTTGCGAGCTTTTATACCAGGTGTGTATGTCTCAGTATCTCATGTCGTATTCGGAGAAGACATTCTTGTGAATGGGATGACTCTTTTAGCTTTATTATTTTTCTTTATACCAGGGTTAACCAATACGATCTGCAAAAAAATTGGGTTAAATAAATTGATGAAATTTTCAATATTTGCTATAGTAATATTTAGATTATTATTAGCTTTTCAATTACCGTCCAAGGTGGAAACTATTTGTGTTGGTTTGATTATCGCGTTCTACGCTTTTTACATAAGCACCTTCAGTACGTTATGGTTAAGAGAAAACGATGAGATTAAGTCGAATCATAAAATAACTTTCATAACCTTAACAATCCTAAGTGCGTTTCTTATAGATTATTTTATTCGGGCATTAGGCTTATCTCTCGATATATCTCTCTTAACTCCTGGTTTAATCTTAGATTGGAATTTAACGCAATATTTTTGGTTGATTTTTCAAATTCCTTTAAGCGGACTATGTATATATTTGACCTATAAACACTTTCCCCGCTTTTCTAGTAAGATTAAACCAGAAAAACCTGTAGAATCCGAGTATAAAACGTTGAATTCGTTGATCTTCATTGGAGTTGGAATGTTTTTCTTTTTACAGTTTAGCCTTTTCTTATACCCAAATGTTATCGCTCAATATACCGCAACTAGTTATTACTTTAATAACATCCTAAATATTATTTGTTTAATGGTGGCAACCTGCGTGATACTGTTCGTAAAAATAGAATTTTTATCAGATCTTAGATTTTCGATTATTTCAAATGCGTTTATGATCTTATCGCTGATTTTGTTTTTCTTCTTTCCTAAAGATTTAACCTATGTTGCAAGTATTTTTATCTCAATATCTCTTATTATCATGTATTTAAACTTCTATCTACTCATATCTCGAATGATGAAAATTAGCTTTAAATGGGAGAAAGTAAAAACAATATCTAATGCACTGACTATTGGATTTGCGTTCATGGTTATTTTTGATGTACTCCATATCTTTACATCAGACTGGGCAGGAACAATAGAAGCATTCAAAGGTTTAGGTCCTATAGTTATGCTAACAGCAGGAATCTTATTCACCATTTCAAGTCTTGGAGCAATTGTGCTTAAATCAAAAAAGGAGGGATCTAAAAGATGAAGAAATCGTATAGAATAATAATAATAATTTTATTTTTCACTCCTTTAATGACCGCTTTCTTAATGTATGGAATATGTGAATTTCCGGTAGAATCACCAACCTCAAAAACAGAATTTAAGATCATGACATATAACATACATTTTGGACAAGGATACGACGATAAACTTAACTTAGAACGAATAGCACAGAATATTTTGACAGAGGATCCCGATATTCTTGGTTTACAAGAAGTAGATAATGGTAGGATTACAACTCAAGGAATTGATATGGCACTATGGTTATCGAATAGGTTAGGTATGCATTATTTCTATTTTCCATCAGAAAACGAACATCAAGGAGGATGCGCCCTACTAAGTAAATATCCTATTAAATCCACAGTTGGCTATATGGTCCCCAGTATTTCTTCTCAACGGGTTATAATCCACGGAGTTGTTGAAATTGATTCCTCACTTAACTTGGATGTGTTTGTGACTCATCTAGGATTAATTAATTGGAGTGAAGACATGACTGCTCAGGTAGATTTTGTACTTTCTAAGACGGAAGCGGTTACATCAGGTAATCCTAAAATATTAATGGGAGATTTTAACTTAGAAAACAATACTGCGCAAATTCAGACTATCCGAGCCTCGTTAAATGACACTATGGATGGTTATGACAAACATCGTACTTTTCCAAGTTATCTTTTATATGATATTCCTAACGAGTGGATCGATTACATTTTTGCAACGGGATATAAAGATGTAATAGATAGCTATGTTGTAACAGATTTCATAGCTGGTATTGATACTCCCGCTGAGTTTGGCTCAGATCACTTACCTGTAGTAACTATTTTAACTTTCCCTTAAATAAATGAAGGAAATATTTTCTTCAATTTTTTTTTATTTTATCTATTTTTTGAATTAAATAATTATTAGTTCTTTAAACTTAGATTTTGACAGTATAAAAAAAATAATTAAAAAATTACAGAATTTCTAAGTTAATTTTTTATTACTGAACACTCTGGCCTTCAACATCAACGCTACCGGTGTATGATGCTAATGCGAATGTATATTTATATGTCGCTATTCCATAATTAAGTGAAGAATAAACACTTCCTAATCCTCCTGTTATCTCCATGGTAGCATGAGGTGTATAATTGATAGATCCTACGCCGATCGAGCTTGTAAATTTAACGCCCGTATTAGCTAAACTATCTCTGTAAAATACATCTATACTTCCTGTTGATGTATGTATGTTGCCAGTGACATTAGCGCCCATATTTATATATTGATAAAGCTCCGCCTCAATACTACCAGTTGAGGTTTGAAGCTTTAGATCAATATCCTTAGAATAGTACATATTGTAGTTTTTGAATGTCACGCTCCCAGTTGAGACCATTCCAGTTAGATCATCTCCCATAATGCAATTTGTAAAGTTTAATAGAAGAGACCCTGTTGATGTAACTGCTTGAAACCCATGAGTAAAATTAGTATTTTTGCTAAAAAGATCGACGCTCCCGGTACTAGTCTGAAGTCCAACTTTCCCTTGGAACACGTTTGTACCTAATGTGGTTAATTTAACTGAACCCGTACTCGTAGTAAGGGAGGTGCCATTTAAGATAACCCCATCTCGAACAGACATTTCTATCGCACCAGTAGCCGTTGTGGCGTCAATATCATATATTACATCTGTCCTCAGTGTGACTGTTATTGTAATTTCATATGATTTAAACCAGTACGAAGGATCAAACCAAATATCAGGTAAAACCTCAAGATCGAATACACCAAATGATTCAGCCCACCATTCAGTACTTGGATTAAAGAAATCTAAGTAAGTTTTACCCGACATGAATAAACCCGCAACTTTTAAATTAACGTCGAATTCTGCGAAATAAGGAGTCGCGGTAGTGTTATATTTAACGATAATTTTTCCGAGATCAGCATTGATACTCAAATCTTCGATAGGGTCGGGAGAGATTGGTTCATATTGGAAACTAAATGAATCGTCGATACTCCCTGCGGTTGTAATACCAGTGACTACAAAACCAATGCCTCCACCAACAATAAGAGCAGATATAACAATTAGAGTGATTTTATAATTTCTCATTTTTTCACAATCGTATTTTTATTTTTATTTTAATAGGTTAAGATTAGATTTTTTAGTTAGTATTTAAATAAAATTTAGACTAATTTTTGTTATTATCCATAGATCTATTATCAATCGATATTTAAGTCGAAAAACTTAATTGCATTTTCTACTGTTCTTTCACTAACGATACTTTGTGCTACATTATGAGAAAAGGCAAGAGCGGCAATTGAATATTTGACATTTAACGGTACATTCACGGGTCCTCGTAGATATGGATGTTGGTAATAACTATCAGTTTCCGTAAGTAGAGAATTTAATGGACTATTTTTTGTAACACTCCGCCATTTATTAATGCTATACGCCGAGCTAGGAACAGAAAGCAGATAACCTTGCTTGGGTAAAGAAATTCCATACTCTTGTGGCCCAGAAAAGCAGTGCCACATAACTTTTTTTGGACTAATATTAAACTCCTTAATAATATTAAGTATTTCTTTTGTAGCGCCATCCCTTGTATTAAAGCGATGTTTGGGGTTGCCCCTATCAAACTCATGATCAGCAGCGTTTCTAACGTGAAGAACATAAGGTTTATTATAACTAACAGTCAGTTCAAAAATTTTCTTTAGTTCTGTAACCTGTTTATTTCTCTTTTCAAGAGTCTTAGCATGGTGAAAGTCTAAACCAATTTCTCCAATTGCTAAATAATTCTCTTGGTTTCCTTCAATATAATCAACCCATTTTTTCCATTCTCTTTCATATTGGATTTTAGGAGTATAAGTAACAGTTTGAGGCGCCCAGCCACACGTGAAACCCATTCTTTCTTTTCCTTTAATAAATTTTAAAATTAAATCAAGAGTTTTGTTATCGATCGAGCTTGTTATTATGTAAGCACCACCGTTTTTAAAGAAATCTTGATACTGTTGCTCATCAGAAGGCAACCTATCGTTTCTTTTACGAGGGAATGGTAAGTGACAATGAGCGTCAATGAATTTAAGGTTTTCTTCTGGTTCGGGGATATCGATTTTCTTAGGCATGTTTAATCAATACTATATTATAGAACATCTTTTGTGAGAAAATTGTTTCAACAATTTAATCTTTGTTTAACACCAATAAAGATGCTTTAATTAAATTTTTAAACAACCTTTTTTATTTAGATGATATAATGATTGAAGAATTAAAATCTAAACTTAAAGAATTAGAACTTAAAAAGAGCAAACTTCAACCAAAAATTGACGAGATAGAAGCAAAAAGAGCTGAAGAGCTTCAAGAAGTTAATAAAAGATTCGACCACATGGTTGCAGATGTTAATATAGAAGTTCAAGACTTTAAAAATAAAATTATGAACGAAATAATCGATTTATTTTCAAAGGTTGTGATGGACGAGTTTGACGCGAAAAGAAGTACAAGTGATTACATGGTTACAGATAAGTTGAAGGATTTTCGAGAAAGCGTTTTAGAACTCGAGCTGTTTCCTAAGGATTTAATTGAGAGATTGGATAAAGTAATTGATGGAGATCCAATTGAAAATGTTGCGTATGACCTTGAAAAAATCGAAGCTAAATATAAAAATAATTAAAACTCAATTATACTCAAAAATATTAACTCTTAAGATATAGAACCATGGAAAAAAATAAATTACTTATGTTAGTAAGCTTTATAGCTTCAATCCTTCTTTATGTTATAATTCAAGTTCTCTATGTTATAGATCAATTACATCTCCCTGAAATACCCGCAAGTCTAATTCCTAATGAATATGTAACAGAGTTTGTAGTGATAATTCCTGGACCAATTTACACAGATCTTATTATTTTATATCTATTGCCTTTTGTAGTGTGTGTGTTTTACATATATATTTCACCTTATTTAGTTCACATTCTTTACAAACTAAATAAAATAACGTTTATATTCAGAACTAAACCAGAATATGGTATTTTAGATAAAGGAACTAAATTAAAAACAGCAAATCTGTTTTATAGAGTTTTAATCGTTAGTTTTTTCGCATTTGGCACCTCAGGTTTATTTGTACGTGCTTTTAATCCTTATATTTTTAGAGCTGGAATCATTTCAAGCAATCCAACTTCTTTGACTATATCTGAGGGGATATTTTTTGGTGCTTTCTTTTTTACAGCACTGAGTCTTATCTTATTTGTACCCTCTTGGCTTTTAGAAGATAGTGGACTTATGGTTTATCGTTCTTTTAAAAAGCAACGCAAAACGCCCTTAATTGAAGGGGTACATAAATGGTATTCTAATGTTTTAGAAATTTACACGGGATTTTCAGTTATTATTGGTTATTTTTTACTTATTTTTGATACATTTAAGTATGTTCTAATTGTACTACAGCCAGGAGATCCCGCGTTTTTTACACCAATCATATTAATTTTCCTTCCTCTCATTACTACAGGTTATTTCGCAATCCCGCTTTACTACTATGAAAAACACCTTCCTAAAATTCAGAAAAGAATACGCTCAAGGCTAGAAAAAATAAATATTACTGAAATTAAAATTCCATCTTTCGATGAATTAGCAGATCAAGTTGAACGATAATATCTATATAATAGATTGTTAAATATCTATGCATAATGCGTCTGTAGATATTATTAAAATAAATATTTAGGACCAATTCAATTAGATGGAAATATTCGAAGAGAATTTAGAGATTTATAACGCAAAAATGAGATTGCTAAGCTGGTTATACGACGAGATAAAAATCCAATCAGAGATATCTAAAGATTTACTTAATGGGGAAGGCCAGAAACTCCCTCTAAATCTTTAACTTTGAAGCTATTTTTAACATGGACAAAATATAAAAAATAAAAGATAATAAAAAAGCAAATTTATTCGCTAGTTTGGTTCTTTAATTGTTCGATTTCTAGCTTTTCAACTTTTTTCCTCAATGTTTTAATCTCTGCTTCAAACGCTTTTATTTTGCTCTTTTTGGTTTTGAGAATATTGTCTAGCTTCTTATTTAGCGCTTTAGCTTTTCCTTTAACCAAATTATCGAGCTTTTTCTTTAATGATGCTACTTCTACGGTTAATTTATTCATTTTCTTTGTCCATTCTTTGGATTTTTCCGTAGCTTCTTTTAAATCGACTTCCCCTACCTCGAGCTTTGATTTGGTATCGTTTATTTTATCGTCAAAATCAACTTCAATCTCTTTTTCCGCAGAGGCTTCCTTTTTTGAGGCTTCTTCTTCGACGCGAGTAATCTCATCTTCTTTATCCGCTATTTGGCTCCTTAATTCTTGTTCTGACATATTAACATTTCCTAATTTTATTTTGTTTATTCAATATATTTTGATATATTTGCTAGCTTAAAAATTATTAATATTGATTTACAGATCGTTCTCACAGTAAAAAATAAAAAGAAATAGAAGGATTTTTAAAAATTTGTTGCTCTAAAATCCAGAATAATGCTATTCTAACGATTCTCCAAGAGCCAATCTGCATAAATCACTAAGAATATAATTTTTTAATCCCTTCCGCGTTACTTTAGCACCTATAGCTTCCTTACACAAAGAACAATTATAAACACAACCTTCGGCACCATGTTCTAACATGTCGTTTAAATTATCGTTTTGAGCTTTGCGCATTAAAGCTTTTTTACCAAGAGTTGCGAATATTGCTGCACAGCACATAGCATTCTCGCGATCGTACTTTCTTGCGACCCTTTCAACACCTATCAACTCACAGATTTTATCTACCCACTCATCCGAGTCTGGAATAAATCTATTTGAGCAAGACCTTTGATAAGCAATTTTTATGTTAAGTTTTTTAATATCAGATTCGTGCTCTTTTAAATATTTATAGAGATATTCGTAAATATGAATTGGTTTAAAACCAGGTGGAAGTTCTATATTATTCCGAGGACAATAAGAAGCGTAGAATCCATAGCATTCGTCGTGATAGCAAATCATCTCTTTAATACCTTGAATTCTAATGTTTTCTAATATTATTGGAGCTCTCTCCTTAATTACAGAGTCTCTTGCGTAATGATGATATAGTAAATTACAAAAAAAATCAAGGCCGCTAACATATTGTAAATTTTCAAACAATTGCCCTTCCATATTTTTTGCGTTTATTTTAGCTAATCCACATTTATTTAACACGGGTTTATCCGGATTAATTTCTTTTAATCTCACTTGATCGTGTGGAGCAAATCTATTTATCGTATTTTCTAGTATACTTGGATTAATATTTAACGAATTATACTTCTCCTGTAATTCTGTTATTAAATCGAAAGGATGAACCCCGTAAGGGCAATATTCGTCGCAAGCAAAGCAAGTTACACACTCTGTTAATACTCGAGATTCCTCTCCTTTAATCATCTTAGTTTTTTCTGCTCGTGCTTCTTCAACATCTTCAAATTCAATCCATTGACAGCGAGTTAAACAATCAACTTTCTCACAATCGGCACAATGTGAACTATCAAACATTTCTTTTACACTCATTTACGATATATGATCATTTACGATATATGAACTAATAATATAAAAAGATTTTTAAGAAAAAAAAAATTTAGCAATTCCGAATAAACCTATTCTAACGATTCCCCAAGTGCCAGCCGGCATAAATCACTAAGGATATAATTTGTTAATCCTTTCCGTCCCACTTTAGAGCCTAGGCTTTCCATACACATAGGACAAGTATAAACACAAGCTTCAGCACCATGTTCTAACATATCGTTTACATTATCGTTTTGAGCTTTGCGCATTAAAGTTTTTTTACCGAGACTTGCGAACAAACCAGCACAACACATAGCATTTTCTCGATCGTACTTTCTCTCAACTCTTTCAACATCTATTAACTTACAGATTTTGTTTACATATTCATCAATTTCAGGAATAAACCTATTTGAGCAAGACCTTTGATAAGCAATTTTCATATTTAGCTTTTTAATATCAGACTCGTGTTCTTTTAAATAGTTATAGAGATATTCGTAGATATGAATCGGTTTAAAATCTGGTGGAAGTTCTATGTTGTTTCGAGGGCAATAAGAAGCGTAGAAACCGTAGCATTCGTCGTGATAGCAAATCATTTCTTTAATACCTTGCTTTTTTATATTTTCAATAATTATTGGTGCTCTTTCTTTAATTATAGAATCCCTTGCGTAATGATGATACATTAAATTGCAAAAAAAATCAAGACCACTTACATATTGTAGATTTTCAAACAATTGTCCCTGCATACGTTTAATATCTGTTTTTCCAAATGCACATTTATTTAGTACGGGCTTATTTGGATCGATTTCCTTTAATCTTAATTCCGTATGAGGTGCGTATCTTTTTATTGTATTTTCAAGTATGGTAGCGTTAATACTTAAAGAATTATACTTCTCCTGTAATTCTGTTATTAAATCGAAAGGATGAGAGTTATAAGGACAATATTCGTCACAAGCAAAACATGTAACGCATTCTGATAACACGCGAGATTCCTCTCCGTTAATCATCTTACTTTTTTCTGCTCGTGCTTCCTCGATATCATTGAATTCAATCCATTGACAGCGAGTTAAACAATCAACTTTCTCACAATCTGCACAATGTGAACTATCAAACATTTTTTACACTCATTTAATATATGAATTTTTTATAAATTAATATTTAAAATGAAATTTAAGTAATATAAATAAGTTTTCTTAAAATTTGTTATGCTAAACTTCAAGAGTAAATTCCCATGCACAATAGTAATTATCTGGGTGACTATCGGGAGGACAGCATATACATTTTGTTTCGATTCTAGGGTCAATAGTTTTTGCAAAATCGCCGTATTCAATAACGCCTACAGGTTTGCAAGGGAAATCGGGAAGATCTCTACTTTTTCTGGCGAATTGAACTCGACAATTGTTCATACGGAACACGCACCGATTTTCAGAAACCTCCAAAATTTCTTGTACGTTAATGTTTGCATACACTCTGAACTTTAAAGCTTTAATTAATGCAGGAATACCTCCATTTTTGGGAATATTAAAACTTTTCATTATGCGTTTTGCTTCTATTACAGTAAATCTTTTCCATTGTTCCACATCGAGTTCGATGGCCCTTTCCAGCCCATATTCCCTCTCTGCAACCTGGAACCAAGTTCCATCGATTGCTAACCAGTTTTTACTTAGGTCCTCAATATAATTAATTAATTCTTCTTTAGTAAGTTTTTCTAAATCTTCTCTCATTTTCTAATCATCTTACTTTAAGTTTTACAATTTTATTGCTAAAATTGTCTATTATTTATGTATTTTAGTTCAATATCAAAACATTTAGAACTCATATTTGATAATTTGCAAATTTTTAATTTTTGGTAAATTTTTTTCTGTAGTATGAAACTTTGCTTTTTTTTGTAGAGCAATAGTTATTGCTATACAATCGTTATATGATAGTTTCATACGATATTGGCATTTTAATTGTCCAGCCATTAAAATCAGTTCCGAAGTTAACAATCATAAAAAGAATAAACTCATAATTTTTTTGTATTACTTTTCTGTCTCCCTATCTTCTCTACGGGATTATTTAAATTTTTATTCTTTTTTATTCCATAATCTGCGCAATAAATGTGCTGCCATTTTAGGCCTTCTATCTCGAGTAAAAACGCCTTTATAATTTATCGATCCCATTCGAACAATTCCTTGAGACGTTTTAAAGTCGCACATATTCCATACATGCTCGCCTACTACATAAGGTTTACTCCGACAGACTCCAATATATTTTTCTAGGAATTCAGTTTGGTATTCTTCGCTAAACATTTCGGGCGGTTGAGAATGCCATCCAGGAATTGTGTCTGCTCCAAATTCACTGAGAATAATTGGTTTACGATGTTTTACGTATAACTTGTCCATTTCTTTTGAAAGAAGTTCGCAAGCTTCGTCTAAGTTTCCTGGTTGTAAATACCATCCATAATATCGATTGATACATAATACATCGCAGAATTCAAAAGCTTTTTCTTTTACTCCCATCATATTTACTACAGTTACGGGGCGAGTACTATCTAATTCTTTTGTCCTGTCGTATAAAGTTCTAAAAAAGCCCCCCGATTTCAAGCTATTGTGCGGTTCGTTTGCCAAGCTCCACATTATAACGCTTGGATGGTTTTTATCTCTCTTTACTAATTCTTCAATGTATTGACTACATAATTCTAGTTGCCTATCAATTACATCTTTTTTAAATGTAAGACCTACGGCAGGAATTTCGTCAATGACCAAAAAACCAAGACGATCTCCTAAATCCATCATTTGTTCTGAGTAAGGATAATGCGAAGTTCGAAAAGAGTTAGCTCCGATCCAATTCATCAATGAATAATCTTTAATTATAATTGCAGGAATGTACCCTCTCCCTGTAATTGGAAAGTCCTCGTGGCGTCCAAATCCTGTTAGATAAATGGGTTTACCATTTAATAGCAACTTATCTCCTTTCACTTCTATAGTTCGAATTCCTACTTTAAGCGAATAAGAATCAATTATAACATCCTCTTTTACGATGTCAACCGTTAGGTCGTATAAATTAGGTGTTTCTGTATTCCAAAACTTCGCTTCTTTTACTTCTAATGTCAATTTTTGAATATTTTGCTCAATTTTCGATGTATTAGTTAAATTTAATCCAAATCCTTTTAGAGAAATATTCACATGGACATCATTTAAGTTGACAGTTTCTATTGAAACATCTAGTATTCCCGTGGTATCTTTTATAGATGTTATAACAGTTATATCCCTTAATCCTTCTTTAGGAATAGCATATAGTAATACTGGTCTATGAATTCCGCAGAAGGGAAAAAAGTCAAAGTTAGTTTGAGGATAATTCATTGGACGACCTCTGGGTGGTACGTGATTGTCTGATAACCTCCCATCTACTCTAACTACAAGAAGATTGTCTTCCGGTTCGATCTTGTTAGATATATCGTATTCAAAGGGTAGATGCCCTCCTTCGTGATGACCTACCATCTCACCATTTAACCACACATCAGATAGATAATTAACCGAGCCAAATCTAATTATGGTTTTTTTATTATCCCAATCCCAGGGTTTCACAAAACTACATTGATACCACGCAGGTCCTAAATTATCGCGACCCTCCGCAAATTGATCGTTCCAACTGGCAGGTACAGCTATTGGGCGACTATTACTAAATCCATTCTTCCAATTCTCATCCAACCCTTTATTGTTTGTGTCAAAACGAAATTCCCAAAAGCTAGACAATTCGATAAACTGACGAAATAAATTTCTTTGTGGATAGAGCATTATAATTCCTCTGACAAGGCTTAATCTTTGTATTTTTAATGCTAAAAATTATTAATATTATTTAAAATAATTGAAAAAAATAAAAACTTTTCAATCCCTAAATTAATAATAAAAGATTCTATACGTTAGATATACAAGATATAATGCACCTAAGAGTGCAATTAATAAACTATATTTTTTAAAGCGAAAAGAAAATTTTCTTTCATGCGAAAAATGAAAGATTTCTCCTTCATAACTAGCATTACAAACTGAACAAGTAAAATTGTCTAAATCGTTATTATATCTAAGTTTACTGTCACAAATGGTGCATTTGATATGTTTTATTTTCATTTATAATCATTATGACTATTTCTTTAATACTTACGGTTAAAACGTAATAGATGTTAAAAAATTATGTTTAAAAATGCTGTTAATTTTTTAAATCTTAAGGTAATTTGAATGATTAAAACAGATATTACAAAAATGTTTGGCATTAAATATCCGATATTTAGTGCCCCAATGGGCCCATTCTTTACGCGAGACTTGGCTCTTGCAGTTAGTGAAGCTGGAGGTTTGGGTGTTCTATCAAATGTGAATATTGTTGGAACTGATCCTGTAGAGGAGCATAAAAAGAGTATAGAATATATGATAGAGCATACAGATAAACCATTTGGTATTAACTTCCTTACTTCTAGAAATAATCCAGGCGTTAAAGCAATGATAAGAAACATCCCGAGAATTGTCATGGGCAATGTGAGAATGCGAGATCAATGCAAGTATTGGTTAACTTCTGCAGGTTCTTCAAAACTATTACCTGCATCTAAATACTTTCAAGAATTAAGAGCAAATTCGGAAGTTAAACACTTTCACGTAGCACCATCAGTAGGGTTAGCACAAAAATGCATAGATGCTAATGTGGATGGTATAGTCGTTACTGGTACCGAGGGGGGAGGGCATCAATCATATGAAAGAGTATCAACCCTTGTTTTATTGCAACAGATAAACAAATACTTCCCTAATTTACCTAAAATAGCTTGTGGAGGGTTTGCTACTGGGGAGTCTTTGGTGGCAGCTCTTTCATTAGGAGCAGATGCAGTAGCTATGGGATCACGCTTTATAGCATCAAAAGAAAGCGAATTTCATGATGATTATAAATCATTGATTCCACCAGGGAGCCCACAAGATACAGGACTCTACACCGGAGCATTTGGACCTATACGTCTGTATAAAAATAAATATGCCCTCTCACATCCCGCACCTAGCAGTAAAGAAGAAATGATAGCTTATGAGGAATCAATGTCTCCCGAACAGCGAGCGAAAGATTTAGGAGCATACGACAGGGTTTATTCAGGAGATATGGAAACAGGCGCTGTATTGCTCGGTCAATCAATTGGAATAATTGATAGTATTGATGGAGTAAATGAAATCATTGAGAAAATTATGAAGGACGCAGAAAATACGATAAGGAAAAACACAGCCATGCTAAAATAATCAAAACTTTTATCAACTTTTTTTATTTTTAATTATTATAATTTAGGAAATTGAAAAAAATGGAGACATCTTTAAGTAATTCTTATTTCATAGATTTCGATTCTGAAATCGTTCGAAAAACCGCTAGTAATATTGTTAAAGAGGCGATAGATCCTAAAGAAAAGGCAATCAAGTTATTTTATTGGACGAGGGATGAAATAAAATATGATGCCCATAGTCTTTCTTCTATGCGAAAGAGATATAAAGCATCTGCAATTATTGAAAAAGGTCAAGGTTGGTGCGTACAAAAAGCGGTAGTTCTAACCGCATTGGCTCGAGCAGTAGATATACCTGCTAGACTTCATTTCGCTGATATTCAAAACCATCAAACGCCTGAAAAATTGAAAGAGAAAATGGGAACGAATATTTTTCTTTATCATGGTTATACGGACTTATATATTGATGGAAAATGGATTAAAGCAACTCCTGCGTTTAATAAGGAATTGTGTGACAAATTCGGATATAAAACCGTAGAATTTGATGGAATTCATGATGCAATCCTTCCAAGTACTACTTTAAGCGGTGAAAAATACGTAGAATATCTAAAGGATAGAGGAACAAATCATAAACTGCCTTTTAAAGAAATATTTAGTGCCTTCTACGAATATTATCCTGTAAAAAATTAATCTATTTCAGTTACTAAAGATTCAAGAGAGGAGTTTGTAAAAAATAATTGAAAAAAAAGAAAAAATTACTAGTTCCTTCTTTAATAATCTAATTTCTCGCCCAGAGCAAGTCTTGCTAAATCACTGATAAAGTAAGCTTTCATCCCTTTACCAGTTACTTTTCGTTCTAGCGTGTCTAAACACATTGGACAATTGAATATGCAAACTTGAGCACCAAAATCTACCATATCTTGAACGTTATCATTTTGTGATTTGCGAACTTTTTTTTTATGGCCTCTCATTCCAAAAGGTGCAGCACAACATAGACCATTTTCCCTATCGTATTTCCTTGCAACTCGTTCTACTCCAATTAATTCACAAATTTTATCAAGGATTTTGTCAGTTTCAGGAATGTAGCGATTTGAGCAATTTCGTTGATATGCTGCTTTTAAGTTTAGTTTTTTAATGTCAGACTCGTGCTCTTTTAAATAATTATAGACATATTCGAATATATGAATTGGTTTGAAAGGAACTTCAAGGTTATTTCTTTGACAATAAGAGGTATACAAGCCATAACACTCGTCATGCCAACAGATTACCTCAGTATCTTTTAAAACACCTGTCTTTCTGAAGTTTTCAAGAACAATTGGGACACGTTCTTTGATTATGGAAGGTTTTGCAACGTGTTGGTATACTAATTGGCAAAAAAAATGTAAACCACCAACAGATTGTAGATCATCAAACATTGGTCCTTTCATTTCTTTAGCATTCATTTTAGGGAAAGCACATTTATTTAAAACCGGTTTTCCAGGATCAATTGGACGTGGAACAAATTCTCCTTTTGCTTTGTACATATTAATAGAGTTTTGAGCTATAGCAGGTAAGATATCTTGAGATTGGTATTTTTCTTGTAATTCATTTATTTTATCAAAAGGATGCGAATTGTAAGGGCAATACTCATCGCAAGAAAAACAAAGCATACATTCTTTCAATATTCTACAATCTTCATCTTCATTAATTAATTTAGTGATTTCTTGCTTAGCAGTTTCAACACTATCAAAATCGATCCACTGACATTTCATCATACAGTCAACCGTTTTGCATTCCGCGCAATGCGAACTATCAAACATATTTTTATACCTTTATTATTTTTTGAATAATTATTATATTTAGATTAGATTACGTTTTAGTAATTATTAATTTTGTTTACTTCGGTTGAGTTGAATTTATGTTTCTTTTCAATTTTCTTCCTACAATCATGTTTTTGGTGATATTGTCTCCCGTTTTTTCTTTCCATCGTTTCAATCGGGCTTTCATATCAATGAGAATATTGCCAAAATAAGCTTTATTGATTAGATTATTTAATTGAAAGGGATCTATCTTGATATCATAAAGTTCATCCATATCTCCATCATTCCAAATGTATTTGTATTGATCAGTAATGATAACTCGACCTAAATGTTTAGTATAGTGTCCATGAGTCTCACACATTATATCTTCTCGCCAATTAATATCTTTTTTCGTAAACAGAGATAAAAGGCTTTGACCGTCTATAGGTTCGGCAAAAGAAGTACCAGCAGCATCAAGAATGGTTGGTGCCAAATCTATATTACTCACAAGTTTGTCTAACTTTAATCCTGGAGGGATTACATCGGGATAACGTATTAAAAATGGAATCCGGATCATTTCTTCAGGCATAAACGCATCTTTATCAAAATGACCTCCAAAACTAGCAACAGAATCTCCATGATCGGAAGACATTATGATCATCGTATTTTTTACTAATCCAAGTTCCTCTAATTTATCAAGAATTAAACCCATTGCTTCATCAATAAGTGTTTGTTGCGCATAGCTATAGGTTAAAATTTCTTGCCATGTGTCCCAAGATAAAGGATTTGGGAAAATTAATTTACCATCTTTACTAATAGGATAATCAAAATTTGATTTATAGATCTCTGGTTTATTTTTTAAATCATCACGAAAGCTTGGGAGTTCAGGTATATCCCTAGGATCATACAAGTCTACAAATTCTGGAGCAGCATAATAAGGTTGATGAGGTCCCCAGAAATCAACCCTTAAATGAAAAGGAGTTTTATTTCCTGATTTATTAATTTCCTCTAATTTTTTGCATGCTAAATGGGCTAAAAAAAAAGCCTCGTGAGTCTCTTTTGGAGTAGTCATCGGACCTACAGCATGTTCTGCGGCCGTAACAAAATTGGAACTATAAAGTTCACCCTCTTTTATGTTTAATGCTTTGGTATATGCTCCATGGGGGTCTAATAACGCGCGTTTAATCCGTACTTGAAAATGAGGTAAATTGTTCTTGTTTATATATTCCTTATACTCTGGTTTAGTATATGGATTTCCATATCCCGTATAATTAAAGCCTTCGCAATAAAAATCCTTTGCGGTACCCCTTCCAGCATGCCACTTTCCAATATAATAATTATTATATCCGGCTCTCTTTAGTGTTTCTAAATATAATTCTCTATCATACTTATGCTTGGTATCGTTCTTTATTTCACCATGATTATGAGGAAAAAGACCAGTCAACATTGTACGCCTGGCAGGTCCGCATAAAGGACAAGCAGTATATGCTCGAGTAAATTCTACTCCCTCTCTT
>JABCSY010000002.1 GCA_018238625.1 Promethearchaeota archaeon | reverse complement strand
GAACTTTCTCAAACCTATCTAACAAGTCGTCGCTAATTTGAAGAGATATGATTTTCATTATATATTTTATAAGACTATTTCGTAAATAAGTGTATAAAAATTTTGAGAAAATAGTTTTGTATAATGGAATTTTCGCACTTACTTACAAAAACCGGTTAATATAATCGATGCTATCTTGTAATTTCTTATTAGAGGCTAGTTCTATAATTAGAGCTCCTTTATAGTTGTAACTGTTGATAATATCTAATATTTCTTTAAATTTGATTTTTCCACTGCCTAAAGGAGGATGTGTATCGGTTTCTTTAGTGAAATTATCAACCAGATGTATGTTCTTGATAATGTCATGAGATTTCTCCCATAAATCCTCTACATTTCCGCTGTTAGTGTAAAAGTGACTCGTATCGTATGTAAGAAAAAGATCAGTTCTGTTAATTTTACTTAATATTTCGTAAATATTATTTTCATCTAGCATGATGTTTGTGTTTTTGGGCATATTTTCCAAACAAATCGTCAAATTAAGGTTTTTTGTGAAATCTAATAAAGCCTCGATCGCCTTGGTTAACTGAATTTTATTATATTCTCTAATTGATTCTATCATAAAGTTCGCTAATCCGGGATGGATCGTCATCATATCAACATTTACTTCTTCACAAAGTTTAGATGTTTCAATATAGGCTTCTACGGAGGCTTGAGAAATCGAATTATTGTGGGAACATAAATTTACATCGATAAAAGGACCATGAACTTGCTTTTTCATAGAATAAGAACTCATCAAGTCAACGAATTTTTGTTTAATCGCGTCTATAAATATATTTTGTGGATCTATAACTATTTCTACCACAGCAATGTCTTGTTCCTCGGCAAAACTAAGGCATGCTTCTGTGGATTTAAACAACAAATCGTTAACATTCTTCCACTTGTTACTAAGTCCAAAATCGATAATATCTCCTAAAGAACTAATACCTAATTCCATAAAAATCAACTATTTGACTTCTTAATTTTCATTTTTCGTGGATAACAAGCAAATAATCCGTTAAACATCTTCTCGTGTTTTTCAAGGTTTTCCTCAGGGATGGTTAATGGTTCTCCAATTTGCAGTGCACCCCAATACACTTTTGCCAGCTTTTCTAATATTATAGCAAATCGAACTGCATGATCAACAGATTTTCCGCATATGATAGCCCCATGATTTGCGAGTATCGCTGCGTTATTTCTATCTAGCGCTTTCAACGCATTTGATCCCATTTTTTCTGTGTGGGCTTCAGTAATTTCAGTACATCGAATTTCTCCACCAAGGAAAATCAATTGTTGTTCCATTATAATTGGAATGCTTCTTCTTAGAACTGAAAGCATAGTAATATAAGAAGAATGAGTGTGGATAACACATTTAACTTTAGGTCTATCCTTATAAACGGCAAGATGCATTTTAACTTCCGTGGAAGGAATTTTACCCGATCCTAATACATTTCCATCTAAATCCATATAAACAATTAGCTCAGGACTTAATAACTTATATTTTGTTGAAGTGGGAGTACATAGGATTTCATTTTTATTGATTCTTACGCTAACATTACCTTCTCCATCCTCAACTAACCCCTTACTATATATCTCTTGAGCTCCTCTTACAACCGTTTTTCGAAGTTGTTCTAACTTATCCGTTTCCATATGATTTCAAATTAAAGATTGATTAAAAATGTATTTCATAGAATTAGATATTCATTAGAGAAGAATTATGTGATTTTGCAATTTTAAATTAATAATTCGTCATCGTCTAACTTTTTTTATTTTATTCGGAAATACTATTATTGTCTACAATTTATTAAGAACGATTAAAAATGAGCCGATTTATCTTACATTGCGATCTAGATTGCTTTTTTGCTGCTGTTGAGGTACGAGATAACCCAAAATATTTCGGAAAACCTATAATAATAGGGGCCGACCCAAAGAATGGAAAAGGAAGGGGTGTAGTCAGTACCTGTAACTATGAGGCTCGAAAATTCGGGCTCCATTCTGCGATGCCTATATCCCAAGCTTATAAAAGATGTCCTCATGGTATCTATCTTCATCCCAATTTTGAGAAATACCATAAAGCCTCAAAGGAAGTAATGGAGATTGTTAATTCCTATTCAGATATGTTTCAACAAGTAAGTATTGACGAGGCATATATAGATGTATCAGATAAGTGTATAAATTATAAAGAGGTAAGAGAATTAGCTGAAAAATTAAAAGACGAAGTACAAAAAAAAGTAGGCATTACAATCTCAATAGGATGTGCTCCAACTAAATCGATTGCTAAGATCGCTTCAGATCATAATAAACCTAATGGCGTTACGGTCGTAAAACCAGAATATATTAAAAAATTCCTGGGTCCTATGGATATTACTAAAATCTCGGGAATTGGTAAGAAATCAAAAATATATTATAACAAAAAAGGGATTAAAACTATTGGTGATATCATTAATCTTACACTTCCTAAAATGATTCAGTTGTTTGGAAAAAACGGAGAATGGGTATGGAATGTTGCGAACGGTTTCGATAATCGAGAAGTAAAAAAACTTCATGGCGATAGAAAATCTATTAGTAAGGAATGCACGTTTTATGAGGACACAGATGATTTTAATGTAATTTTGTCTAAACTTGAAGAAATAAATAATAGAATTCATAAAAATGTAATAAAAAATAAGATACATTATAAGACGATAACTCTTAAAATAAGACTTGAGGGATATATAACATATACTCGTTCAAAATCCTTTACTCATCATGTTCAAGATAAGAAGAAGGTATTAAAAGTAATTATTGAGTTATTGAAACAATTTTCTACAATGAATAAGAAAGTTAGACTTGTTGGAATAAGATTATCAAATTTAGAAAAAGCTCCAAGTGTGACACAAACTACATTGATTAATTATTTAGAAGTATAGTTCAAATTGTTTAAACTATTTTTGAGAATTTCATTCGATTTTAGAGCACTTAATAATTCCTCGTGCCTAATTCCATTTGAGGCAATTAAACCAGGAGCAGTAATCTTACACTTGTCGTTTACATATTGAATTGGATTACCTCTTATATCTGTGATCATTCCTCCAGCTTCTTTAACTAACAATTCACCTGGTAAAAAATCCCACGTAAATGAGCGTTGCATATTCATAGGTTTAATATATAGTTCAGAAGAACCATCAGCAACCATACATAGCTTTGCCATGCTGTCTAATGGAATAAAATTTGTTACACCGAGTGACCGGGCAAAATTCAACACCCAAGGTTTATTATAGTGTAAAGAATAACATATTCGAAATTTCTTAATTTCTTTTTTATTACTTACATTTATCTTAGTAAAGTTTTGGTCTCCATACGATACTTTAGCCCCATGGTTTTTTTCAGCTGAAAAGATCGTTAGTTTTGTATTTTTATAATTAGGCACACCTATAGCACATATTGTTGGTTCGGCTTGAACCATAAAGCCAATCCCAATAGCGTATGCTAAATGTTTTTGGAATCCTTTTGTACCATCGATGGGATCTATTGTCCATTGACGTTTAGAAATAGAACCTCGGTAATTTAAAGTGTCTTTAAAGTCATCCTCAAATACTAGATTCAACGAATTATAACACTTTTTAATAATATCTTCAACATTTTGATTTATAAAAGCGCCACTATCTTCTTCCGCAATAATGTGGTCTTCGGGAAAAAGCTCCTTTATTTTATTTATAATAAAGATTTGGGAAGCAAAATCCGCTAAAGTTACAGGCGATTCATCTTCTTTCTTAAATGATAAAAATTTTTCTTTTCTAAACCATTCTGTAATTTTTGAGGCTTTTTTAACCAATTTGATTGCTAAGGATAATTCTTTATTAAAGCTCGACATAAAAATTAAACCATCTACGCTAAATGTATTCTCTCTTTTTAAACAGAAAGTTAAATTATTATATTTTATTAAGAAATTAAATTTTAGTTAAATTTCTTAAAGGATATGGAAATTAAACTATCATTTTCATCAATCTCTTGGAAACTTAAAATATAAATACTTCTACTTTTTCATAATTTATATGGCTGACTTACAATTCATTGGGATGGTCTTTGAAACTTTTATTATCTTAGTAGCATTGATTTTTCTAGTCTTAATCCTAATGAAATATTACGAAAAGAAACACCAGTTAACTTTGTATCTATTCTTAATTTTCCTGAGCTACATAATTGCAATTGTCTTTTCTTGGTTATCGAAGGTTTTTGTGCTTTATTCTGGAATAGATTATGTATATAACACAATTATTCCAGATCCGGGTACACCATTGTCGTGGATTCTACTTAGAATAATAGATTTTAGAATAAGTTTTGTATTCATGTCTATTGGTATCTATCTCTCGTACATTTTCAAAGTAAAAGTTTTCGGAAAAGGATACAATAAGGTTTTGAGAATTATCGTAACGATTTTTGCGATTATTACCGCCGGATTTGCTTTATTTGTGTATCAGAGAGGAAATACGCTATACGATGTTTTTGCTTTTATGTTAATTTTCGTATTTATGGCAATAATTTACATACCCTTTTTCATTAAATCCTTTAAATCCTATAAAGATACAGATAATAAAGTTTTTAAAACGGCCTTTTTATCTTTAGCATTAATGGCTATATTCTTTATTCTTGTCCCATTAAGTTTTTTAATTGATCGGGTGCTAATTTTAGCAGGAGGACCGGGATTTTCGTTATTCTACTTTTTAGCCTGGATTTTTGTTATTTTTGCCATTATAGGTGCTTACTTTGGATACATTAGACCAAAAACCGAAAAATAGATTAAATTTAAACCTTTTTTTTCTTATTATATTATAAAAAGACCAATGTTTGAATTTGAATGTGATGATTACCCATTAAAGTATTACAAGATATTTGGATTCTAACCGAATCTGGAATCGTTCTTTATCATCGTAAATTTGACGAAAATATGGACGATCAACTTTTTGGTGGGTTAATGAGTGCCCTTAATTCGTTTGCTGAAGAACTTGTTCATAAAGGATTATCTAATTTTGAATTACAAGATAAACGGTATACTCTATTAAAACAAAATAGTTTATTATTTATAGCAAATTCAGCGAAAAAAATAAAAGAAAAAAAAGTTATGCAAGAAATGCTATTTATTGCTAGCAAATTTTTCGACTTATACTCAGAAGACATTATGCTTAACTGGGATAATGATGTAAGCGTTTTTTTAAATTTTGAAAAAGAAATCGAAGATAGCTTAGAAGAAACGATAAAAAAATTCCAAGATGCTTTTTGGTGAGCAATTTTATAGTAGCTTCTCAATCGAATAAGTTTAATTGTATCTATTTATTAATTCTTCCATAATTTATAATTTTAATACGAATATGTTTAATCTTTTATGGAATATAATCTAAACTTATAATAAAGATAATTAACTCGATGAATTGGTGAATTTAAAAAAATGAAATCAATTGGACTTGTGTTTTTATACGATAGAAATTTAGGAGCTCCAGATGAAGTCTCAAATAATTTTAGCGAATTTTTCTCATTTGTTTCTGAAAACCTCGTGCTAGAGGGTTTAGTTGAGTTACCAAAACTAAAGGAAATTATAGATTCAAGAAAAATATATTGGGCAGGAATTAAACAAAATTTTGAAACAATTCTGGAAGATCATGACGCTATTGGTAAAATTGCCTGGAAAGTATTTAGTGACCATTCAGGAATCGAACCTTCTGAGGAAGTTAAATTACTGGTTTACAGTAGTGAGAAAGTACCTTGGAAATTTACTTTATTGGCATGTGTTCTCTATGAATAGGTTTAGGAATTAATAATTCTTTCTATTTCTTTAACATATGAATTCAGTATTTTGTCTCTTTCATTAATTGAATTAGATCCTTCTAAATTGGCCAAATTTCCATATAATGAATTGTAATTCTTTAAAAACCATAATAATGAGTAAATATCAAGTTTTTTGAAAAAATCTTGCCCAATATTACAGTTTTTCCTGTAACCGTAATAAAAAGATTCTCTAATATCAACATTATTTATTGGTTTTAATGTAAAAAATTCCATTTTTACAAAGTCTTGTGCCCTAACACCAACTCGCCAATCATCAAAATCTATAATCCCATTTATCTGAATTTTGGTGGGGGAATCTTTTACTATTAGATTTGTCCATTGAAAATCGTTGTGTAGTACAACTGGTTCGTTTTCTTCTTCTAATAAAGATATATTGTCCTTTAAAAATGTCTTTATTTCATTATCATAACCAAGTTTTTTTCTTCTTGCTTCTTGGCTCTCCATTTCAAATTCTAAATTAATAAGTTCTAACCAATTAATTTCTGATTTTTTACCTATATTATAAATATGCTCTTGAAATGAATCAAAAGATATTGTGTGCAATTTCCCTAAAAGTTCTCCTAAATTATCAAACAAAGTTAAGAATTTAGATTTGGAAAAGCTTAAATCCTCTATTGTGTATTGATTAAACAAATCTTTTAAAGACTTACCGTGGAAATATTCTTGGATAGTAAAAATATATGGAATAACTTCTTTAGTTTCATCAAAATAAACTAAATTTGCTACTGGTATAATAGGGGTCTTATCGCTACTAAATTGGTAGTTTCCTTTCTTGATCGAAACGATTTTTTTTATTTTTTCTCTAAGATCAGAAGAATTGGAATTTAACGACCCATCTAGGAAAGGAAATAGAAGTTTTTCTTTTACAATATTTTCATATTGAAAAGATTTTAAAGTCCGAAATTTGAAGATTAACTGATTCTTTTCAAAATTTACCCTGTAGATTGTGTTAATATCAGCATCGAAAGGACCAATAACCTTCTTTATGTTACCTTGAGAAAGGAGGACTTCTACATTAGAAAATATGTTTATCATATCATCTAATTGATATATATTATCTTTCCCTAAGGAAAATAATCGATAAATACGTTTTTGATTTATTAGATAGTTCACATATGCTTCTATTCTTTCTTTTGTGATTTCATCGAGGGTCCCTTCTAAATATGGACTCAAAATATTTAAATCTTCTATTGAATTTGATGAAAAGTTTTTATATAAATACAAAAACGCGTATTTTAAACCTCGTTGCTCTTTTCCATCTTGAGCTTTAATATCATACAATTTATTTCTAATATCATTTATTTGTTCTTGAAGTTGGTGTAATTCTAAAATCTTTTCCTCAATTGCACAAAAATATAACTTTGAACTTAGATTAACTAAATTGCTGACACAAGGAACAATTCCAACATATTTTCTTAGGTCTAAAGGAACTAATTGAAGGAATTTCTGAAAAGTTTCCTCGTTCTCACACAATAATGAAAAATCTTCATCAATTAGTTTAATATATGATTTGCAATAATTTATGTTATCACAAGAGTCAATAAATCCAGAAAAATTATCATACCCAATCAATTCCTTAATAATAGACGGGTTAATTTCATTTCCAGCAAATTCCTCACGATTATTATGGATATAAATATGGTTGTTTATGTTAACAGCTCCAAAAATGTATTCTAAATAGGAATTAACGTCTTCAATTTTTTCTAAATAAGGTGGTGCTATTATAAAATTAAGGGTACTAAACTTTTTTCCTAACTCATCTAGTTGGTCGATTATTCGATCCTTATTATTTCCAAATATTCCTACCATTAACGGAGTTTTTTTTCCAGTGACTTCTAGTGTTAAATTTATCAATCTAATTTTTTCTTCTATTTTATCTGAAAAATAAAACCCAGCACCCTTTGGCCCAAATAAATAAATTGAATCCGCTCCGTTCACGAGTAGATGACGAGTTAGTAATGAATGAAGTTCAGTATTAACCTCTAAATCTTTATTAAAAAATGTGAGTGATGGGACAATAACACCACGGATTTTAGTCATATTGAATTTCTTACTTCCCTCTAGCCCTGTAATTTTACAATTTTTCTCTTAAAGTAACATCAAATGATATATTTTTAATTATGAGTTTTAGATTAATAAAGTTAATAAATTTTTTTTATAAAATAAAGTACTAAAAAATACAAAAAAACGAATTTAAGAAAGGATTATAGGCAATTAATTTTTTTTCGAATCTTTGAAAAGATCAAAGATGTCCATTTCGTAGTCAATTACGTCTTCTGGTAAAAGGTATGGCTCTTTGATTAGTTTAGCAAGATAATAAATTCTAGATCCTCTTTCTAAGTATTGCAAAACAATATAAGCTCCTTCTAAATGACTTCCACAATACAAGCTTCCGTGATTTGCGAGTATTACTGCATTTCTCTCTTCTAAACTCTTTTTTACATTATCTGCTAATTTTCCGCTTCCCGCCTCACCATATTCTGCACACACAACCTCACCCCCTAAATAGGGAACAAACTCTTCCATTGCTGGGGGTAGCGATAACTTCGAGATCTTCGTTGATTATATTAATATTTTGAGATTCGATTAATTCTAATTTTAAATGTTCTGAAACTAATCCAATCTTTACAGAATTAGATGAAATGTCAATTGCTATTATCTTATTTTCGTTTTTGTCCACAACATTCATTATTTTTAAGACAATTTTAGTGTGAAGAGAGATACTTCCTAATAATTTCTCCCCTTGGTTCTTTTTCTTCGAACAGAATAGCTTGAAAAGAAAAGATTTTCGTTTCATTTTCTTTCCAAGCGTCATTTGAGAGCCCTGCTTTGACGCAAGTATGACTTAAGAATGTTTTTACATCCCATTTTCTCCCATGATCAATTGGTACTTGAGGAAGAAGCAATCCTCTTCTCATACCTTTTTCAGCTATAAGTCCATCTCTCCCGATAACAATTTTATCAAGGTATTCCTTTGGACGATTTACATTGATTAATTTAGGAGGTGTTAATATAGAAAGCTCAATAACAATTTCGTTCATTTCCTCGAGTGAAACAGATGGAAAACGCGGGTCCTCAATTGCTGAACTAATTGAAACTCTATGAATTACATCATATAAAGGAAAACTTGGTTCAATATATCCTATACAGCCTCGTAAAGAGTTGCTTGGCGCATTTACTTTATTTAAAGTGATAAATGCACCATAATTCTCTGTAAATTTACTTTTAATGTCATCTGGAATGGATATCCTTCGATCGTTTCTGAGAAAAAATTCAATATTTTCTCGAGCAAATCTTATTAATAATATGCCATCTTCCAAAGTAAAAGAGTTCTCATCAGTCATAATTTCTACCTCAAGACAGAATTATTAATATATAGTTATATTCTTCATACATTTATATTTTACATTCTAATGATTTTACCATTCGGTTCAGATTTCTCGATATTAACCTCATTCCCTCTTAGAAGAACTTTCCAAATCTGAACCGTGGTTTTGTATTCTTCGTAGGGGGAAAATTTCGCTTTTGTTTTAAATTTCTTTGATTTAATAGGGTATTCTGGAACCTCATCAACTATAATTAAATCGGCATCGTATCCCTCTTTGATAAATCCTTTATTCTTTAAGTTAAAGATCTTTGCTGGGTTTTCTGAAGTAATTTTAACAAATTTTTCGAGAGAGAGTTCATCTTTAAAAACTTTGTTTAATAGAGTTAACGGATAGGTTTCAAATCCGGGAAATCCTGAAGGTGAATCGAGATATCCTCGACCTTTTTCCTCCAATGTGTGCGGTGCATGATCTGAACCTATAAGGCTTATATGTCCTCCTTTCAGTTCATTAAATAAATATACGGAATGTTCTTCATCTCTTAAAGGAGGTAAGACTTTACCATAATTTGGATTGCTTATTTTTATTTTATTATTTAAAAATAAATGATGTGGTGTTATTTCGAAAGATATTTTTAATTTATTATTCATATCTAAAGCTTTCCGTATTAGAGAATAGCTATTCTTGCAACTTATATGACAGAAATGGACTATTGGATAATCTTTCGGGCTTAAATCTAAATCGACAATAATCTTATAATAATTTTCCAGAACAAAATTCACATATTTAGCTTCCATAGAAACGGGGTAAAGATTATTATGCAATTCTAAGGTTGGAAATTGTTCCAGCGTGTAATTCTCGTAAATATCATCCTTTTTATCAAAAGAAAGAGGCCAATCTGGATGTATAAATATAGGAATTTGCAAATTAGATGAAATATTAAGAATCTTTTGAACATTTAAGTAATTAATCCAATCGATCTCATTTAATGAGCCTAACGGATAAATTTTGAATCCAATAACGCCTAAATCAATAATCGAAATAATTTCGTTGAAATTAAAATCTCTTGGAACTCCAGCAATAAACCCCACATTCACATAAATGTTATTTTGTGCTTTTTCCATCCATTTTTTAACTTGATAAGAATTTATAGCAGGAGGTATTGTATTCGGCATATTAAATACTGTCGTAATTCCCGAAAAAGCTGCTGCTAATGTTCCTGTTAAAAAAGTCTCTTTTTCGCTCTGCCCCATATCTCTTAAGTGAGAATGAATGTCAATAATGCCTGGTAAAACCATTCTCTTTTCGCAATCTATCTCTATTTCATCTTCATTATGGCTTCGAATAATCTTTAAATCTTCCTTCGATTTTTCATTTACAACTGATTTAATCGTTCCATTATGAATTAATAGAGCTCCCTTCCGAAGCGAACCATCAATATATATGAGTGCATTTTTTAAAATCATTTTTCTATTTCTTTATTAACATCCGTACTTTGGTCAATTCGAAAATTAATAATTAAGATTTTATTTTCAATCCCTTTAATGTTTGAAAGATTAATGTATTTTAAACTGTAGTTTTCTTTAATTACTTGTAAAAATCTCAATGAACTCTGTGAATTCTGAGGATAAGGAAGAATATAACAATATTCGCTCATATCGTCTGAATCATTTAAACTGGTTACATCAGAATAAAGATCCTTGTTTTCAAATTCGGCAATATATACTATTTTGTTACGAAGAATGTTATCAATATTTTCTAAAATAGAGTTAGAATTTGGTAATCTCTTCACAAAAATACCTGGAGTCGATTTTTCCCATTCTTGAGTTTTTACTTTTTTATCCCCATTTATTTTATCTAATGCTCTTTTTAGAAGCAATGCTTGAGACCTCTCATCAGAACCTAGAAATCTCAACTTTTTACCGACAAACTTTATCAGAAGTTGAACCGATTCAAAATATAGATACAAGTTATTATTTTTTCTGATTGAATAAGATAAACAAAAAGATTCCCGTATTATAGAACATAAATTATACACATAGATGGGAGTTTTTCCTACATCTATATCGCGTTTAGAATATTTAGGGAATTTCTCTATAAATATTAGAAAATTAACCAAGTTTATCAAATTTTAATTGTATTTAAATTTTAAAATCCTTTCCTAACTTATTCATAAATTGTGCTCCTTGCTTTCCCATTCCCGGCATACCAGGCATTCCTTTACCTTTCTTTTGCATCTGTAAGGCTTTTTTGAAGAACTTTTTCATTTGGTTATATTGATCGAGCATTCGATTTATTGTAGCATAATCTGTACCGCTTCCAAGAGCAATTCTTCTTTTTCTGGTTTTTTTGATAATTTTAGGGTCGAACTTTTCTTCCGAAGTCATAGAATCTAAAACCACGCGCCATTTTTCTAAATTCTTCTCAGCATCATCAGTTAAAGCGTCAGGAATATTTCCTCCTCCAACCATAGCTAAAATATTTTTCATCTTACCTACTTTTTTAATACTTTTTAATTGTAGGTAAAGATCATCCAATGTGAACTTACCCTTCATCA
The DNA here is from genome assembly GCA_018238625.1 of Promethearchaeota archaeon. GTDB lineage: Archaea > Asgardarchaeota > Lokiarchaeia > Sigyniarchaeales > SOKP01 > SOKP01. Next base: position 80,375 of record JABCSY010000002.1, on the reverse strand, counting down.
TTCTTTTAACCATATCTGGATCCACATCAATTTCAGCTTCCTCAACTTTTTTTACTAAACCTTCTATATCTGGTATACCTAATAAAGTACCTACAAAAGTACTTGAATTGAATTCTTCAAAATCATCCAGTTTTTCCCCAACACCAATAAATCTTATGGATTGTTTAGTCGCAGCACAAGCAGAAAGAGCACCACCCCCTTTTGCGGTTCCATCTAATTTAGTTACGATTATACTACCAATATTTGTGGATTTTGCGAATTCTTCTGCTTGCGAATAAGCTTGTTGGCCTATACTTCCGTCAATTACGAGGATTACTTCGTTAGGTTTTAAGTTGCTCTCAATCTTTTCCATCTCTTTCATTAATTCTTTCTCTTCCTTGTGGCGTCCAGCAGTATCCACGATAACAATGTTGTGTCCATCATTTATCGCTTTTTTAGTTTCTCTTATGGCAAGTTTAATTGCATTTTTTTCGTTAGGATTTCCATAGCATTTCACCCCTATTTGATTTGTTAGTTGAACAAGTTGTTCGTAAGCCCCTGGACGCCATGTATCCGTTGTGACAGTAGCTACTTTATACCCTTTATTGTTATAAAATCGTGCTAACTTACCAACAGTAGTAGTTTTACCTGATCCCTGAATTCCGACAAGCAAAATCACATTACTTTTCCCTAACTTTATTCTAATGGGAGCAGATTTCCCTCCGATAGTTTTTACCAATTCGTCATGAACAAGTTTGATTATGAAATCTTTTCTTCTTGCTCTTTTAAGATCAGTGTTCATTGCCTCTTTTTTAATGTTTTCAGTCATCTGGAAAACTAATTCAACTTTAACATCAGCACTTAGTAGTGCTCTTTGCAAATCTTGAACGATTGCGTTAATTACATCTTTATCTATCTTTGGTAAACCTCGTAATTTTCGCATTATGTTCTCGAGATCTTTCCCTAGTTTCTTAAATGCCATAACAAATCTATTTTTACTTTTATGTTTTAATAAATAATATTAACAAAAACTAATATTTTTTTTTAAATAAAGATAATATTATATAAAAAAAGATATGTGAAAATAAAAAATATTTCATACAAACCTAATATTGAAAAAAAAAGGAGAAAATGATTATGAGCATTAGAAGAACAGAAGTTCAAAAGCTTAAAACTGGTCAATACATTATGGTTGATGAAGAACCGTGCGTTATAAAAGCTACTGAGAGAAGTAAGTCAGGAAAACACGGTCACGCCAAAGTACGAGTTGTATGTGTTGGTGTATTCGATAATAACAAGAGATCTCTCACCATACCATCGGGTCACATGGTTTCCATTCCCGAGATACTCAAAGGTACTGCCCAGATTAACTTTATTGAAGATACATCACTTAACATTATGGATCTCGAATCCTATGAATCAGTGGATGTTAATTGGCCGGCAGAGGAAGATTTAAAAGCAAAGTTAAAGGAATTACAAAACGATCCCGGTAAAATGTCGATGGCGCAAGTAGAATATTGGAAATTAGCGGGAAAAACTTTGCTAAATAGAGTAATAATTAATTAGAATGTTAATTTTGAGCAGAATTAGAATTGTATTTTCTTAAAATTTATTCATTTTTATAATATATCAATAAAAGAAAAGAAAAACAAAAAGAAGTCTGAGTTCGATGGAAAAAAAAGCAGTTTCATTAGCTTGTAGAATGGATTCAGAGAGAGCGATAAATTTAACTAAGAAACTTTTTGATTATTTAGTGAAAAAAGGCGAAATTGTTCAATTGGAAACCAGAATCGCCCCAAAAATCTTACCTCACAATGGTATGGATCTTAAAGAGATGACAGCAGAGAATACTAAATTTCTCATATCCATTGGTGGAGACGGAACTATTCTGAGGGTGGCAAGTGCCCTATCACAACGCGACGCTCCACCCATTTTGGGAGTAAATATTGGGTCTATCGGCTTTTTAGACGAAACTAATGAAAGAAACGTCTTTAATGACATAAATCGTGTATTAAAAGGCGAATATATAATTGAAGAATGTTCTAAATTAGCCCCATATGTAATTAAAGCTTCTGAAGAAATTAGATTAAATAATGCATTGAACGAAGTTCTAATAGTTTCATCAAAAAGTTCTAAAGTATTATTAACATCAGTTAAAATAGATGGTTGTTTTCTAAATCGAAGTTATTTAGATGGTATTATTATTTCAACTTCAGTAGGCTCTACGGGATATAATCTAAGTGCGGGAGGTGCAATTGTAAAACCTACGATGGATATTATGCAAATAACGCCATTAAATAGTTTTGCGAGGTCAGGATTGAAACCAATGGTGCTTCCTATTGATAGCGAAGTTGAAATTCAACTTCTAAGACCAAGACTAAGTGCTAAAATTATAATTGACGGCCAGAGAACATTTAAAAATATCCAACCAAACACAGTTATCAAAGTCCGTAAAGCAAATTCCCACACCAAATTTATCCGTCTTTCCAGAAGTATAAGCGATAATTATATTAGGCGGTTAAGGAAAAAAATTATTGGAGGAATCAAGGTTCCGATAGATGACAGTCCTGAAGAAGAGTTCAATTCTAGTTTTTGATACTAACATTTTTTTAAGAGGTATAGATTTCAATTTTTTTAAGGAGACAATTTTCACCACTCCAGAAATTATCGATGAGATTCGAGTTAAAAGATATAAAGATAAGAATAGAAATATTATTCATAGAATAGAAGTGGCAGTTGAACTAGGAAAACTAATTATAAAAAGGGCTAATGAAAATTACATTAACATAGTAGACGCAAAATCTAAACTAACAGGTGATATAAATGCGTTATCTAAAGCTGATGTGAATTTAATTGCATTAGCTTTAGAATTGATGGACACACATAACCAAGAGATTGTTCTCTACACAAACGATTATTCCATGGAAAATTTATGTAGTGAACTAAAAATAAAATTCATGCCTCTGTTTAGGGAGGGTATAAAAGAAAAGATATTATTTGAGATATATTGCCCCTATTGTAAAACTATTTTCAAACCTAAAGATTTTAATAAAATTTGTGAAATGTGTGGGTCTAAACTAAAAAGAAGACCACTAATAAAGGAAAAAATATAGTGCAAAATATATAGTAAAAAATGTAAATAAAAATGGGTTAAAAAATATAAAAGTTAAAACATGGGTACTAAAATAAATGAATTAGTGAAAGATGTAAGAAGGACTATTACATTTGATAATCTATTAAATAAACGCATTGCCATTGATGCATTTAACACGATCTATCAATTTTTAGCGATTATCAGGCAAAGAGATGGCACTCCTTTAAAAGATTATAATGGCAATGTGACTTCTCATCTATCTGGATTATTTTATCGAACAATAAATTTTTTAGAGCATAACATCAAACCAATCTATGTGTTTGATGGGACTCCTTCTGAATTAAAACTAGAGACAATAAAAGAACGAAGGAGAATTAAAGAAGATGCTAAGGAAAAGATGATAAAAGCTCAAGAGAAGGAAGACTTTAGAGAAGCGAAAAAATACGCTCAGATGACATCTAAATTAGATACGAATATGATTGAAGATAGTAAAAAATTATTAAAATATCTGGGGATTCCAATTGTAGAGGCGAGCTCTGAAGGTGAGGCTCAATCTGCCCTTCTAGTTGAAACTGGTGATGCTTGGGCTTGTGCATCCCAGGATTATGACACATTATTATTTGGAGGAAAAAGGTTAATTAGAAATTTCGCAATAAGTAGAAGTAAAAAGGTTAGAGATACTACAGTCACTTTAGATATAGAATACATTTCATTATCTAAATTTCTTGAAAATTTAAATATTACTCGAGAGCAGCTGATAGAGATGGGGATTTTAATAGGAACTGATTTTTTCCCAGGAATTAAGGGAATTGGTCAACACAAGGCTTATGACCTTATCAAGAAATATGGTTCGTTAGAAAATATTTTAAAAAATAATGTAAAAGTTGGTAAAATAGAAATTCAACTGGAAAAAGAATTGATTGACCAAATAAAAGATATCTTTTTATACCCAGATGTAAAAAAAAAATATCCAAAGATAATCTGGGAAAAAATTAATTACGATAAAGTTGAAGAATTACTGATAGAACATCACAATTTTTCAAAAACTAGGGTTGAAAACGCAATTGAACGGTTGAAAAAGCAAGATTCTTCTAAAAAACAAGTGTCTTTGGACAATTTCTTCAAATAAAATTAAAACTTAATATTAGAAAAAAGCAAAAATTTTTACAAAATTATTACTTCATATATATTGAAAATTATATTATATTTATTCGATCAAAAATGTCAACTAAAGAAAACGATAAAAAGGGAACTAATAGTAAAGATAAAGATTCACAATTAGTTGCGCTGCGAGTGCAAGAAGCTAAAAAAAGGGATATCGGCCGTAATATTGCTAGAATTGATCAAGAAACTATGGAAAAGTTAAATATTCAAACTGGTGATGTTATCTCTCTTACTGGAAAGAAGGAAAGTGCGGGAATAGCTTGGCCGAGTTACCCCCAAGATAGTGGATTAGGTATTATTCGCATCGATTCTAGATTAAAGAAAAATACAGGAGCAAGTATAGATGAAACAATCCAAATTCGGAAGGTCAAAGCTCACCCCGCTCAAAATATTGTTTTGGCGCCAATAAGCGTAAAAATAAAGTCCAATCCCAGATTCGAAACTTTCGTTAAACGAAAATTAAATAATTATCCTGTTACGATCGACGATTTCATATTTATCTCAATAGGAATAAGTCGAGAAATTACCTTTAAAGTTATAAGTATAAGACCAGGTGGAGTTTGTACAATCAAACCAGAAACAGCTCTGCATATTAGCGAACGTATTACTGAAGACGAAGAAAGGGGTGCTGATTATGTTACTTATGAAGATGTTGGTGGATTAGATCGCGAGATACAAAAGGTTAGAGAAATGGTTGAACTCCCACTAAGACACCCCTCATTATTTAAACGTCTAGGTATTGATCCCCCAAAAGGAATTTTACTGAGAGGTCCTCCTGGTTGCGGAAAAACTTTATTAGCGAGAGCTGTAGCTAATGAAAGCGAAGCTTATTTTATTTCAATAAACGGTCCAGAAATTATGAGCAAATTTTATGGCGAATCTGAGAAAAAATTGCGGAAAATATTTATTGACGCTGAAGAAAAGAGCCCATCAATAATATTTATTGATGAGATCGATGCAATTGCCCCAAAAAGAGAGACTGTAACTGGTGAAGTAGAGCGAAGGGTTGTTGCTCAATTATTAGCCTTGATGGATGGGCTACATAGTAGAGGAAAGGTTATCGTTATTGGAGCAACAAATAGACCTAATAGTTTAGATCCCGCGTTAAGGCGTCCAGGTAGATTTGATCGAGAAATTGAGATAAAAGTTCCAAATGAAAAAGGAAGAAGAGAAGTTTTTCAAATTCATACGAGAAATATGCCTCTCGAGAAAATATCTTTAAAAGATTATGCTAACATTACTCATGGATTCGTTGGTGCGGATATTATGGCAGTGTGTAGAGAAGCTGCGATGGCAGCTCTCAGAAGGTATTTACCAAAGATTGATTTAGATTCTGAAATGATAGATCCTGAATTACTTGAACAAATGAAGATAACTAAAGCTGATTTTGAGGAGGCTTTAAAGGAAGTAATGCCATCTGGAATAAGAGAAGTATTCGTTGAAATACCAAATGTCTCTTGGGAGCAGATAGGTGGATTAGAGGAATTAAAACAGAAATTAATAGAGGCAGTAGACTGGCCTTTATCGCATCCAAAAATTTTTGAGCGTATGGGAATAAAACCTCCTAGAGGTGTTTTATTATATGGGCCACCTGGGTGTGGAAAAACGCTTTTGGCAAGGGCAGTTGCACACGAAAGTAAAGCTAATTTTATCTCTATTAAAGGACCTGAATTGTTATCTAAATATGTAGGAGAAAGCGAAAAAGCAATTCGCGAAATTTTTCGAAAAGCAAAAATGGCAGCACCATGTATTATCTTTTTTGATGAATTTGATTCAATAGCTCCAAGTAGAGGTAGGCATACTACAGATTCGGGAGTGTCCGAAAAAGTTCTTTCACAATTTTTAACTGAATTAGATGGTTTAGAAGTTAAGAAAGATATCGTGGTGATTGCTGCTACCAACCGCCCTGATATTTTAGACCCCGCCTTAATCCGACCTGGAAGGATTGATAGGATGCTACTGGTACCCCCGCCCGATGAAATAGGAAGACTTGAAATATTAAAATTATTTACTAAAGATATGCCACTTGCGAATAATATAGATTTGGATGCCTTAAATAGGACATTAAAGGGTTTCTCTGGTGCGGATGTTGAGACTTTATGTCGTGAGGCAGGTATGATTGCCCTTAGAGAAAATATAAGAGCAAGAAAAATTACGAAAGAGCACTTTAAGCAAGCATCAGAATTAATTAACCCTAGTATATTACCTGAAGTAATTAAATCGTATGAAAATTTTGTAGAAAAATTTAAAAGTAGAAACATTCAACAATCTACAGAAGATCGAATGGTTATGTAATATTCATAAAGTTAATTTGAGAAAGATCATTTTAATTACAATAGACTTTTTTTTATTTAAAATTGATTAAAAGGTGATCAATAATCGAAACACAACGTTGGAACCAAAAACCTATAGTAAATTCTTTAATCGATATTCTGATTAAAAATAAAGGAGAAGTATTAAATAAACGATTGGAAGAACTACTTAAAAAGGAGTTCCCTTACATTAACCCATTGATGTTAGAAGAATTATTGATGAAATTAGAAAGCCGAACTATTATTAATGTCTTCCGAGTCTCAAAGACCAAAAAGATGATTGTGCTTAACAAACAATCTCAAAAAATTAGAGCAGAAATTCTGGAAGGCTTAAACTGATTGAAATTTTTTCCAATTTAAACACACTTGAGCTAAAGATATATTTTCAATTTGAGATATAAATTTTCTCTCCCTTATTTTTAAAAATATAGGATAATTTACAGCATTCCCCATCAATAACATTTCACCTACTCCTAAACTTGAAATCATATCAGCGTATTCTTTAGTGATAGCTTCTGAACTATCCATTAAATGCTTTAAATCGTATGGGTTCTTAATATTTAGAATTAACTTTGAGTTAATTTGAGAAAGGGTCGTTGTGCTTAACTTTTTGGGTCTTTGGCTTATTAAACATAAACACGCCATGAATTTTCTTCCCTCTCTGGCGATGGTTTCAATTATATATTTAGATAGTGCCTTTGAATGAGCCGCTTCAGGGGCGAATTGGTGAGCCTCTTCAATAATTAATAAAAAAGGAGGAATTTCATTCATTCTTCTTAGATAAAACAAGCGACTACAAATATAATCAACCATAATTTGTTTTTTACGAATCGAAATTTCGTTTTGAAGATTAAAAATAGTAATTTCCCCTTGATTTATGACTTTTTTTAAAATTGGATTTTCTTGCGAGCCAAAAAGGGTTAAATGTTCTAATTCAGAAAGCCATCCCACTAACGCTTGCTTTGTACTTTTATTGCCTTCAGGTTCTTTTTCAATTACATCTATAATGTTATTTAGATTATATTTATTCTTTAAATCTTTATTTTTTCTTAACTTTTTAATGAATTTAGATAATTCTCTTATTTGCACATTAGATATTTGCTCTTGGTATTTTTTAAAAGAATAAGCGCTCAATCTAGGTACAGAAATCTGAAAATATGAAGTATCTATAACTTTAACTTTATCTTTTATCGTAGAGATTGCATCTAAATATTTGTATTCCCCATGGACATCAATCATTATAATTGCGGGCGTTCCAAAAGTTTCATCTCTTGTTAATAATTCTTCAATAATAATAGAAGTAAGATAACTTTTGCCACCTCCAGATATTGAAAGAATGGCAAGGTGTTTGTTCAATAACCGATTCATGTCTATATAAGTATCGATATTTGACACCTTTAATTTTCCTAAATTTAAACCATGCACTTTATCGAAACCTATAAAATTATTGAGAATTTCTTCTTCTACCAAATAAACTTCTTTACCAGGGCTCGCAGGATATGTCATCCTTGCTATTAATTCGATCTCTTCTTCGCTATCCTCTTTAAACTCTATAATCCCTAAATTTCTAACGATAGCAATAGCATATTCAAAATCATCACTAGGAAATAGCCCTTTGAGAATATTGGGATTGCTTTCGCTGTTATAAGATTTAATTGTTAAGGCATCCGAGAAATATTCATTTATTAAAACGATTTTCTCAATTATGCCAATCAAATAACCCTCAATTGTTTTAGTGGATACAAACAATCCCTTTTTAACAATAATATGGTCATTTCGCTTGTTAATTACAAATGGGTATTTAGAAACATCCGGTAATTGAAGAAAATTAAAAACAATACCAACTTTAAAGAGCATTGATTTTAGATATGACGCTTAATTAATAAAAATAAGATAAGAGAGAGAATTTACTGATTTGATTGAAGTAAAAATTTAAAATAAAAAATAAGTAGTAAAAAAAAGTTTGGGATCTATTATTTTTCTAAAACTCCCATTATTTTTAATATAAGGTAATAACCATTCTTCCAAAAATAGATTAAAAATAATGTGACTGCTAAAACTGCAAATACCGAAACACCTGTGAATAGTATCCAATTACCTGATGAAAAAGATGCCAATAATCCCGAAAAGGGCGAAATACTACTAGAACCCCCTAATATATCTTGAAATAGAGCGATCATAATTCCAATAATAGTTGCCATTAAACTTAATAGCAAACCTCCAGCTGCGATTTTAACATCCAAACGATTTTTATACTTTTCTTCGATTTCTTTTAAATTAAAAATGAATGCCAAAACCCATTTTCTTCCTTTCTTGAATAACCCAAAGAAAAATATTAAAAGAAAGAACAATCCCGATAAAAATCCAGCGATTATTGCGATTTGGTATCCTAAATTAAGGAGTATAAAAGCATCAAATTTTCCAGTTGGCATTACAAAGTCAAATAATGACCAAATACCTCCTGTAACTGTAATTAAGCACGCAATAACAATAACAATATAAAACAATTCTCCTACTGCCCTTTGTTTTGAAGTAAAATTTCCTTTATAATCAATATTTGATTCTTCCATTTTTTTCACTAATCTATGTTATTTAAAAAATTTATAACAAACTAAATATATAAAATTGTTTATTGTTGGTTGACTTTAGAGAAGATATATACTATAAAAAAGTATGAGATTTAAACTATTTTTTTATTTTGGAGCGTATTGATGTAGGTTTTGTAAAAATTTTTCTCGTTTAAAACCTTGTATAAATCATTCGATAATTTGTAAATATCTTGATAAAACTCCTGTCGGTTTATATCAGGATTCCATCTATTATCTACTTTACACACATTTTCGGCAGCTTTAGCGATATCTGAAAACAATCCCGCTCCAGTAGCTGCTAATATAGCAGCTCCCAAAGATGTAGCCTCTTCAATAACATTTCTGACGCATGATACACCTAATACATCGGAAAAAATTTGATTCCAAAAATCAGAGCGAGAACCCCCTCCAGTTAACCTTAATTCTTTTGTTTCAATCCCTAGCTTTCCAAAAACTTCAATATTCTTTTTAACTTCAAATGCTACTCCTTCAAGAATCGCCCTAACGATATCTCTTCTTTTATGCCCTAAAGATAACCCATAAATTATACCTCTCGCATATGGATTCCAATGTGGTGCTCCAGCACCAACTAAGTGGGGGATTGCTAATAGACCATTAGCACCAATAGGAGACTTTTCAGCTTCTTCCGTTAGAATTATGTAAGGATCTTGATTTTGTTCTTCAGCTAATGTACATTCTTCTTTTCCGAGTTGGTCCCTAAACCACCTTAGAAAAGCCCCACTTGTAAAAATACTTGCTTCCTGGATCCAAGCCCCAGGGATTGCGTGACAACTACATAATACTCGTTTTTGGGGATCAAAATTGGGTTTATCCAAATAAGCTAAAATAAAGCTTCCAGTTCCTGTCGTTAGTTTTATTCGCCCCGGAGCGACGACGCCCACTCCTAGGGCTGCTGCTTGTTGATCCCCAGCGCCTGTAATAACCAAGGTTTTTTTATCGAATAAAGTTTCTTCTGTAACGATCTCCCCTATATCAACTCCGCTTTCAAGGGCATCTGGCATTTTATCCAAATCTATTTCTAACTCAGAGGCAATATCTTCCGAATATTTGAGTTTATTTATATCAAATAGCATTGTTCGGGAAGCATTAGAATAATCTGAGTAAAATTGCCCAGTTAGTTTATGAATAATGAAATCTGAAACTAGCAAGAATTTGTGCGTTTTCTGATAGATTTCTGGCTTTTTATCTTTAAACCAAAGAATCTTTGTAGCTGAAAAATAAGGATCTATTGTTAGACCCGTAGTACTATAAATTTTATCTATACCTATTTTTTTTTTAATAAAGTCTACTTGTTCAGTTGTCCGTCTATCTTGCCAAACTAATGCGTTATGTAATGGAGTCCCTTCCGTATCAACAGGTACGATCGTTTCACGTTGATTTACTACAGAAAGACTAACGATCTCTGATTTGTCGATTCCACTCTTTTTTATGGCTGCTTCGATGGTTTTTTTAATCGACTCCCACCATAAGTTTGCATCTTGCTCCACATATGAAGGTACGGGATAAAAACTCTCCCACTCTTGATAATCGCTTGATAAAATAGATCCGGTTATATCAAAAATAAATGTCCTACATCCTGTAGTTCCTAAGTCTAAAGCTGCAACAAACATAGTTGGAATATTCTCCTTTTATATTTAGGTTCAATAATATGTTATAGATCACATCATGTAATAAAAATCATTATTAAAGGTTTTAATAAAAAGCTAGTTTTACTTCACTTTTTTAAATCCGCATCGTGGACACACGAATCCAACTTTGTAATCATTTATCTCTGTTAATGGCCCCTTACAAACTGGACATTTTACTTCAGCTGTAGGGAACCATTGGCCCTTTATGTTAGGCATTTGCTTTAGTTCATTAATGAGTTTAAACTTTTCTAAAGCTTTTTTATCAACTTGAATTAATTGTTGTTCCTCAGCGATTGATTTACCTTTAGGTGCTAAAACTATTAGAAATTTCATTTTTTTCGGATTATTTAGTAAAGATAAAGTTCGAAGTATGGCTCCTTCTTTATACTGATTAAACAATTTACCTAATTCTGGAGGGGCTAAAGCTACTAGTGTTGCCTGTGAGTCTTTAAATTCATTTTTCTCTTTTTGAATTAAAAATTGAAAAATTCTTCCTTCATTATCCATTGCCCATATGAAATTCCAAGGAGCTATATCGTAATCTTCATCATTAGGACCGACAATTCTTTTAACACATTGAACCCATGAATAATGTTTGAAATTATACAAGTTTGAAAGTAAATCATCAAAAAATCCTGGTTCAATTACAGGAAACATTTTGGTTATACTTTTAAGCGATATTAACTTGACTTCAGTCAACAACTTTGTATTAAGATTATCCCAAGGAGTATATGTAAAAACTGAAAAGAAATCGTTCATATTCTTGTAAAAATGGTTATATTATTTATATTATGTTATAAAAAAGAAATTTTAAACGAATTTTTTTAAGAATAAAAAATGATCTCGATTAACCTATTATTTTCTTTCGAAAAATTAGAGTCCAAACACCACCCAAATCTCGTTCTTTATCAAACTCCCAACCTTTTTGTCCCATTTCGTTTAAAAACTTTTCATAATTATCAGGATTCTTCCAAAGAAATCTTATTTCTTTATTTTGTTTTGCATTGAAAACCTTATATTCATATTTATCCAAATTACATCTCTCCTTTTAATTTATAATAAAAATTATTTAATTTAGTCTTGATTAATATTAAATTAGATAAAAAGAATTTTTGCCTAATTTTTATTATAATTTCAGAAGTTTCTTATTTTTATTAAATTGTAAGCAGGATTCTTCAATGAATGGAATTTGGGATATAAAAGCCGATGCAGTAAAAAAGGGAGATAACCACAGAGATGTTTCACCCCTAATAGATAAAACTTGGAAAGATGATAGCGGTTTTACTCATTATATTTTTAGTAAAACTGTTTTTAATAATCCTTGGTATTCAATTCCAGAAAATGATTTTGAACTTTTTAAAAATTTTATTGAAGGAGGGTCAAGATGCTATCCTTCCGATGGAAATATACCCTGTGATATTATTGCTGAAGAAGCCCGGAAAATTCTTAAGAAACTGGAAGAATGTTCAAATAATCCTAATCACCATTATTGTGAATTAGCCCTCGATTCGTTAAAACATGGAAAACTTTCTTTACTTAGGGGTACATTGAAACTCTATTTAGGTAAGTATACTACGAGAGATTGGAGAAGGAAAAGATTCACAGACGACATTGATTTTTGGATGTTTCATGTAATTTTATTGGATTCAACATTGAGAGATTGTAGCTTCATAAAAAATAAAAATTCAGGAGAATGGGAAAAAACAATTGAATGGAATAATCCTAACACTAAAGAATTTAGGCGCGAAACATTATTTGCTGCAAACAATCTTAATCAATTACTTGATTTTGGGGCGGGGAGCTATCTTGAAGGGTCAAGCCTTAAGGAAATATTTGATAAAAAAATTAAAAGAGGTCATGATGTAGATTTGAGTGATATTATAAATGTAGCAATGGTGAACAATGGCATTAATGGTATTCACAAAAATGAATGGTTAGATGCATGGAATTCTTTTGAACAGGCAGCCAATACACGAAATACTAGAACTACTTCAAACCTAATAAGTATTTATCGGTATTCTTTTGCTATTGCGGACCACCTTGAAAAAGTTGGCGAAGCTATTAAAAAATATAAAGATATCATTTTAGATAAATCTAAATACCCAGACGAGAAGATAAAATCGCTCTGTAGAATCTCAACTCATTGGGAAAAATTTTGGGATGCGAACGGAGTAGATGAAGCAAGAAAGATGATTCACGATTTCTACGGCGAACAAGCTGAAGAGAAACCATTACACGCACAAAATCTAAGAAAAATTGCGAAAAATATACTAAAATTACTTAATTCCAAATACGAATATCTTAAGGTTATATTCGAAATTGAGCCTTAATTAAAAAACTCAAAAAAATCATTTCTTTTTATTTTCAAGCCACATTTTCACTCTAGTTGCGATAAATGTAATAATACTAACACCAAGATAGACCATCATTCCGTATTGCCCAAGAAGATCGGACTGTGGAACAATATTATTTATCTTAATTGCAATTATTCCGATTAAATATGCAACAGGAATACATATCAACGCTATATCTGCCATTTGTCTTGCTTTTAGTGCAATAATTATAAACATTGCACCGGTGATTAAATTAGAAATTCCAAATGCACTCATTTGTAACATTAGGTCTCCTGCCATTGGACCACTTAAATCAAAGTGGGCAAAAAGAGCAATAGCCTCATCAATAAATATTGTGTGCATTATACCACGCAATAGGTCAATGCATCCCAGAATAATTAGAACAACCCAAGTAAATTTTGGTATTTCTTTCTTATTCTTTTTTTCTATGTCTTCCATCTTTCTGTACTCCCTTTTATTATTTGAATGGCCATGGTCGATTAAAAGAATTATTATTTAATAATTTGTTTTTTAATTTTTCAATTTTTGAAATCTAAATTTAATTATTTGTTACATAAGTTCGTGAAACCGAACTTTCACGCTTTTTCATATATTCCTCCATATTATCTCAGTGTAGTTCTTAGTCATACAAAAAACTATTCGTTTAAAAATATTTTAGGGTGATATAAATATAGTAATTATCTTCTCTTAATTGAACTAAGATCTATGCTTCAAGAACGTCTTCAAGTATAGTTTCCTTTTTTTTTGAAAATCGTTTATTTGTTACTCCATTAAGCGAATAAAATCCTACCACGGAAATGAGAGATAAAATACCAGCGATATACCAAACCCAGTTTGGACCTATATTATCCATGATAAGTCCAGCAACTAAAACACTAAATAAATTTGGAATCCCCCAAGAAAAACCATACATTGCCATATAGCGACCTCGCTTATCTTCAGGCGCAAAAGATGCCACAGCAGTTTGTTGAATAGGTGTCACAATCATCTCCCCTATCGTGATAATTATCATAGCGATAAAGAATAGGAAAACAGCAGAAATAAAACCGTACATACCAAACCCCACTACATAAAACAAAGCTCCAATGGCCATTACCTTCATGGGAGCATACTTTGAAATCCTTTTAGTTATCCAAAATTGTAATACCACCACCATTAATGCGTTCATACTTAACAATAACCCAAAACTTTGCAGTGGGAACTTATGAACTTCCCATAGGAATACAGATAGAGTACTATTCATTTGCATATAAACCATTACCATTATGGCAGAAACGAAAAGAAAAAGCATAAAAACTCCATCTTTCAGAACCTCTTTGTAACCAACTATAGTACTTATAACAGATTCTTCCGGTTTGTCTTCTGGTTTTTCAGGTTTTGTTTCTGGAATGACAACAAATACAATAATAGCTGTAATAAAGCTGCTTACAGCATCGGATAGGAACAGCCACATATAAGATTGCGTGGCTAAAAATCCACCAAGAAGAGGTCCTGCTGTTGCTGCAAGATTCATAAAAATGCGCATAATCCCAAATCCTTCTGCTTGTTTTTCTTTTGGGAGCAAATCCGCCACCATAGCTTGTCGCGCAGGCCCCCCAATATTACCAACCAAACCTAAACTTGCCGCAAGAATGAAAAAGACATTCAGATCGTCCACCAACCCCATGAGGATACTGCCTGTCCCACTTATGATCAAACCTACTATGATCATTACGCGACGTCCATATTTATCGGCTAACGCACCTCCAACCATGCTACCAATTATATTTCCAGCTGAAAACACCGTAAATAGTAATCCCACTATGATCATATCCACACCAAAACGCTGGGTGATGTAGAGCGCAAAAAAAGGATATAACAAAAAACCTCCTAACATGTCAATGAAAGAGGCGAGTACCAGCACTTTGAATGCGTTGGGATATCCTTTATAGGCAATCTTTATTCTTCCTAACATAAATATTTCATACTCTTAATAATGTAATTTTCTAAGACACACTTTATTAGATTTTAAAAGTAGCACATCCAAAAAAGTTATCCAAAATATCTTTTCTATAAATTGGGGTATTGATTGTAAATTTGATGAAAAAATCATATTTCTTGCCCTTCTTCAACGAG
Source organism: Promethearchaeota archaeon (assembly GCA_018238625.1). Lineage (GTDB taxonomy): Archaea > Asgardarchaeota > Lokiarchaeia > Sigyniarchaeales > SOKP01 > SOKP01. The sequence goes on along the minus strand of JABCSY010000002.1, from coordinate 65,120 downwards.
CAATTCCTTCTCTTTTGAAAATCGAGCTTTTGTAATTCCATGAAGTAGCCAGAATCCTATCGCTGCAAAGAGTGATAAAATACCTGCGATATACCAAACCCAATTTGGTCCTATATTCTCCCAGATAAGTCCAGCAACTAAAATCGCAAATAGATTAGGGATCGCCCAGTGGAAGCCAAACACTGCCATATACCGTCCTCGTTTATCTTCAGGAGCAAAAAATGCAGCTGCAGTTTGTCCAACAGGCATCTCAATCATTTCTCCAATAGTAATAATTGCCATTGCGATGAAAAATAGGTACGGCTCTGAAACAAAACCGTACATACCGAATCCCACCATGTAAAACAGCGTTCCTACAGCCATCACCTTCATAGGAGAAAATTTTGACACCTTCTTAGTTAGCCATATTTGAAATACCACCACCATCACCGCGTTCATACTTAACAAAAAACCAAAATACAGCGTAGGAAATCCATTGATATCACGCAAAAATACCGACAATGTGGCGTTCATTTGCATATATACAATCACCGTTAGAGCAGACACAGAGAGAAACAACATATATCTCCAATCTTTTAAAACTTCTTTATATCCTATCACGGTTTTCATAACTGTTTCTTCTGCTTCGCCTTCTTTTTTTTCAGGTTTCGTTTCTGGAATGACAAAAAATACAATAATACCTGTAATTAAGCTACTCACAGCATCTGCAATAAATAAAAAGAGATAAGATTGAGTCGCTATAAATCCACCAACGATAGGACCGAACGCTGCTGAAAGATTAACAGCCACCCGTAGGATCCCAAATCCCTCTGCTTGTTTCTCTTTGGGAAGCAAATCTGCTACCATTGCTTGTCTCGCCGGACCTCCAAAATTTCCCATTAAACCCATAAACACAGCGAGGATGTAAAAAACATTCAAATCATCGACTAATCCCATGAAGATGCTGCTTACACCGCTAGAAATCAGGCCAACAAGTAGCATAGCACGACGGCCATATTTATCGGATAATGCACCTCCGATTATACCACCGATTATACCACCTGCAGAGAACACTGCAAATAGGAATCCTACCTGGGGCATTCCTACATTAAAATGTGCGGTTATATACAATGCAAAAAAAGGAAATAATAAAAAACTTCCAAATCTATCAATGAAAGTGGCGAGGACTAACACTTTAAACGCATTAGGATATTCTTTAAAACCATTTTTATTTTTTGTAAGCAAAATTAGATCAATAATTTACGAGTTTGATAATATAATATAAAGTAATATTCTCTTTTCTTTAAAAATCCAATTTATAATGATCAATTTAAATAATTGTAAACTAATAAAGTTCGATTTATCTATTGTTTTTATTAGACCCATCATTACTTAATTGTAGTATAAATCATCTAAGGAGAATCGAAAATGTATGATTATTTAATAAGCGAAGAAAATAAAAAATTTAGAGAAGAAGTTCGAGAGTTCGTTAAAAACGCTGTACCACCTTCATTATTAAGACAAATGGATAAAGACGAGATTCAATATCCAAGTGAGTGGATGGAAGCATTAGCTAAACAAAATTTGATTGGAATAAGGTTTCCAAAGAAATACGGTGGTCGTGGTTTAAATTGGGAAAGTGAAATTATTGCTCAAGAAGAAGTTGGCGTACTAGGAAGTTCCCTAACCTGTTTATTTTCGTTACCGAGCATATGTGGGGAAGCGCTTAATAAATTTGGCACAGAAGACCAAAAGTTAAATTATTTAAAACCTATGTGCGAAGGTAAGAAATTTACTGCTGAAGCGTTAACTGAACCAAGAGGCGGTTCGGATTTTTTTGGAGCCACATCTACTGCTGTAAAAGAAGGAGATCACTACATATTAAATGGAGAAAAACGATTCGTTGTTGGCGCTGAAGGTGCTGATTTCTTTTTGGTTTACGCTAAAACGGATCCTAAAGCGTCCCCTCGAGATTCTTTAAGCTTATTTATTGTTGATAAAAGCGATGCAGTAGACGCAGCATATATTTACGGTTTATTAGGTACTAGAGGCGGTGGAGCAGGGAGGTTAGTTTTTAAAGATGTGGAAGTCCCTAAGGAGAATTTAATCCTGGGAGAAGGAGATGGGGGTAAAATATTTTACCACATGATGGTTCCAGAACGATTAACTACAGCTTCTGGTTTTCTCGGATTGGCACGCGCTTGTTTTCAAATAGCAACCAAATATAGCACCAAAAGAAAAGCGTTTGGACAGATTATAAAGAATTTTCAAGCCGTTAACTTCATGATAGCGGATTGCATTACTTATTTAGATGCAACAAGAGCAATTGTGTTTAATACTGCGAAATCTATAGATGCTGGAGCGCCACCCGCTCTTCAAAGAAGATTAGTTTCTGAATCCAAAAAATTTTCAACTAAAGCGTGCTGGAAAGTTATTAACAAATCCATGCAGATAATGGGAGGTATCGGGTATACAACCGTATATCCAATAGAACGTCTTTTGAGAGACGCTCGTATAGGAGAGATCTGGACCGGAACAACGGAAATAATGAATCTCATCATCCAACATGAATATTATAAAGAGAAGCTAAGCGAAAAATGGCTTGGTCGTGATGTAGAGCAAGACGCGATTGATGCAGAACACGAAGAGGAAAAACATTATGGTTAATCTATATTTCTTTTTTTTAATACAATACAATTAAAAAAACAGTGGAATTATTTTTGTTTCGATAAATATCTAATTTTCACTAATAGGTCTCGTAATTCCATTTTATCGCTATCCGAGGTAATGTATTTCTTTTTTACCCCTTCTGAAAGTGGTATAGTTTCAATTTTATTTCCTTGAAGCGAAACCATGTTCCCAAATTTAGATTTCAAAACAAGATTCATAGCTGCTAACCCAAATCTCAATCCTAAGATTCTATCGAACGAATTAGGCGTCCCTGCTCGCATTGTGTGGCCCAGAACTACGCTTCTACACTCAAAATCCACCCCATTATTCTGAAATTCCTTTTTTAAATCTTCTCTTAAGTTGAGTTCGTCAACAATTATTTTGGATATATTCAATTTTACAAGCAAAGGGTTTCCATATGTATCTTTAGGTAATTTATCAATCGTTTCTTTCGATATTGTTTTAAAATCCTTTTCCAACGATTCTGAATTTGGATAAGCTCCTTCTGAGGTAGCAATTATGTGGTATTTGTATCCTGCATTGACTCTTTTTTTAAGCACGTCAATAATATCCTTCTCTAAACTAAATGGTGATTCAGGAATTAATATTATATCGGCACCAGCAGAAATTCCACTATACATTGTAAGAAATCCTGCGTCTCTTCCCATAATTTCTACCACAAACACTCTCTGATGGGAACGCGCGGTTGTCGTTAAGTTATCCATCGCGTTGGAGGCTAGCTGTACAGCGCTCCAGAAGCCAAACGTGTAATGTGTTCCAGCCAAATCGTTGTCTATCGTTTTTGGGCAGCCAACTACGTTCGCTTTTGAGTATTTGCACATAGCATCCGCAACGCTTAAAGTATCGTTTTAGGTTTAAAATGTAAACCGTTTTAAATCTCCACCGATAGCGATAAGCGCATCTATTCCTAAATCTTCAAATTTAGTTACCAGATCTTTTGCTACTTTTTCTTTAGATTCTGCTCCTTTAAAGGGATTAGTTCTACTCGTATATAATATAGTCCCGCCAATAGTATGCAAGTCATCGTGTTCTGCAATCTTAAGAGGGATTGTAAGATTTTCCATAAGGCCCTTCCATCCTTTAAGGATTCCAACACACTCTATGCCCGCATCATAAGCTTTCAACATTATTCCATATATAACGGAGTTTAAACCCGGGCAATCGCCACCTCCCGTAAGGATTCCAACTTTTTTAATTACCATTTGATTTCACATTTTTAATAATTCTATTTTTTTCATTAATATTTATAAAAAAATAATGATGATTTCCTTTAATTTAATTCTTTCGGCTCAAATTTTTCGAATGAATATTTTGATTTATCGTTAGGAATAATATAACTTCCCCCTCCTGTATCAGTTATAATCAGTGTGAACTTAAATTCTCCCTTTAATGCCTTTCCCAAGTCTTTTAAAATTTTATCAATTTCTTTTATTTGAGCGTCATCATCTTCGAGATTTTTCCGATATATTGAAACTGCGTTTTCAAATCGAAATAAAATACCCTCTACATTGGTATAATAAAAATCAGCTCTAGGACCCGGGTTAACAATTAATTCTAATTCTGGAATTTCTAATGCCCCTACGGGGGAACGATATATTTTAGATTTTAGGTCGTCTTCACTTGTAACCTTTAACTTCATAATACCTGGCGTAAAATTAGTTGTTAAAGGGATTATATCATTGTTAGAATAATTACATAAGTTACATTCAAATTTAATAATTAAAATTTTATCTCCGTCTGGTACATCATATGTCACCTTACTGATTTCAATTTTTCCTTCGCTACAAATTGGACATTTAAAAGAATAATTAATTTCGGTTTTTTCAGCTCTCTCTGACATAATTTCACTTATATATAGTTAAATTATTGTAATTGATGTAAAAATTCTAAAACTTCTTTGATTCAATTAAGTGAGAATTTTTTTGGGTATTTTATTCTTTATAGTGGTCTATTGCTTATTAAACAGCTTACTTATAAATTTTTTCCAGAAATTTTTAATGTATTGGAAATAATTAATAGTACACCAATAATTTTATGTGAAAATCACTAGAATAACCGTATTAGTACAAATTTAATGTTTATAATTTTCTATAACGAATAAGTGAAAAAGATTTGACAGATAATGAAATTGTAGAAGTAACCTACCATGGTAGGGGTGGTCAGACGGCTATTACTGCTAGTCAGTTATTAGCACAATTAACCTTTGAAAAAGGCTTTAAAGATGCTATTGCGATCCCAATTATAGGTGCTGAACGAAGAGGTGCTCCAATTCAAGCATTCACTAAGTTCTCAAGGAATAAACCTATAAAGACTTACGACAGTGTAGTCAATCCCGATTACATCATGGTTTTTGATACTTCATTGTTAGATATTCCAAGAGTGAAAGAAACGATTAAGGAAGGAGTCACACTTTTAATTAATAGCGCTAAACCGATCGATTTAAGTTTATTTCCAAAAAACCTAAAGATCTATCTAATAGATGCAACAGGGATTTGCATCAATAGAGGATTCATGCATTCTAGTGGACCAATTCTAAATATACCTATGTTAGGGGCTTTTGGTAAAATTACGGGGTTTTACGATCTTAAGATTATGGAAAAAGTTCTTAAAAAAGAATTTGGAGAAAATAGGTTAGAGAAAAACATGACTGTGGCAAAAGACGCTTATGAGTCTGTAAGGGAGGTATAAATATGTCTGAATCTGAAAAATGGAAAAAGATTAATAAATCTAAAGAAGAACGTCCCAAAGTTCAAGAATATAAAAATTGGAAAGAATTATCTCCAATTCCTATTTCCCTACCAATTGAAGGAAATATGGGAACAACTGGAGATTGGAGAACGTTTAGACCGATAATAGATCAAGAAAATTGTAATAAATGCGGATTTTGTTGGATGTACTGTCCCGAAGGCGTTATTGAAAAGAAAGAAGATGGGCATTTTGAAATTGATTTATTGTATTGTAAAGGATGTGGAATCTGCGCAAAAGAATGTCCTACTAAAAATATTGAAATGATTAGAGAGAGTGATATAAAAGATGGTTGAAGCCACAAATGATTTTATTCAAGAAAAAGAAACCATAGTATTAAAAGGAAACATCTCTGCTGCTTATGCTGCTAAATCTGCTAGGGTTCAAGTAATAAGCGCTTATCCAATTACACCTCAAACAACTGTAGTAGAAAAGCTTTCTGAATTTGTCGATAATGGTTTAATGCCAGGAACTCAGTATATAAAAGTGGAGTCTGAACATTCTGTAATGGCTTCAGTAATTACAGCAAGTATGGCTGGAACTCGAACTTTTACAGCAACGGCAGGACAAGGTCTTTTCTACATGTTTGAAATGCTTCATTGGGCTAGTGGGTCCAGATTGCCAATTGTCACCACCATTGCATCAAGGGGGGCAGCTCCACCATGGAATATATGGGCTGATTTTACAGATGTTATTAGTTGTCGGGACACTGGATGGATGACTGCGTTTTGTGCGACTCATCAAGAAATTTACGACGAAGTATTAATGTCCTATAAGATATGCGAAGATTACGAGGTTTTATTGCCTAAGTTCGTCGCTTATGGAGGATTTATATTATCTCACACGTCTAAACCTGTAATAATTGAAGATCAAGATCTAGTTGATTCATTTTTACCACCTTTGCCAGATGAAAAGGGATGGCCTCATATGTGGATCGATCCGGAAAGGCCTCTAATGTTTGGAAATCTCATTATGCCATCGGGATTCTATTACGAATTCAGAATGAAGATCCACGATGCCATGATTAGAGCTAAAGAGAAAATCAAGAGTGTAGCAAAAGATTTTGAAAAGGCCTTTGGTAGAAATTACGGAAACGGTTTAATTCAAGAATATAAAATGGATGGAGCAGACGTAGGAATGGTAATTTATGGGGACTTAGCTCTACAAATGGAACAAGCAGTTGATGATTTGAGAGAAGAAGGGTATAAAGTTGGTATGGTTAAATTAAGGTATTTAAGACCTTTTCCAGTTGAAGATATTATTGAAATTGCTAAAAAAGTCCCACTTCTTGGAGTAGTTGATAGAGCAACGGCGTTTGGAAGCCCAACGGGAGGACCTGTGAGCTCTGAGGTAAAAACAGCTTTACACGATGTTAAGGGTACCGCTAGAATATTGCCAATGATAAACGGTTTAGGCGGAAGAGAAGTTACTTTAGAACAACAAAAAAATCAATTAAAAATGCTAATAAAACTAAACGAAACCGGAGAGCTCCCAAAAGATATGCTTTATGGCACTTATTGGGATGGGCTATTAGAGGTGAAATAGGTAATGGTAAAATTAAAAGAAGCATTAGAATCTTGCCAAGAAGAGTTTTTTCTTCCAGGCAATTCTTGTTGTGCTGGTTGTGGTCTCGAAATTGCCCTACGATGGGCAATGAAAGCGTTAGGACCTAAAACAGCGTTAGTAACGCCAGCTAGTTGTTTAAATGTAGTAGTAGGATTATGGCCTAAAGCTGCACCAAACTTTCCCTTTACAAACATGGCATTTGCAGCGGCAGCAGCGGCAGCAACTGGGATGTCTGCCGCATTCAAAGCAAAGAATTATCGATTTCCAGGTAAAGTATGGGGGGAAATGACAACTCTAGTTTTTGCTGGAGATGGAGGTACGACGGACATTGGTATTCAAGGTCTAAGTGGAGCTGCTGAAAGAAATTCTGATTTTATTTATTGCTGTTACGATAACGAGGCCTACATGAATACGGGCATCCAGAGATCATCAAGCACGCCTCACGGGGCTGTTACAACGACAACAACATTGGGAAAAGAAAGGTACAAGAAAAATCTTCCAGCTATAATGGCAGCTCACGAGATTCCATATGTTGCCACATGTAGTGTTAGTGAACCGCTTGATCTTTACGATAAATTTAAGAAAGCAAAATCAATTAAGGGATGTAGATACATTCACATTCTAGCACCATGTCCACCGGGATGGGGGTATCAATCCGAAAGTACAATTGAACTAGCGCGCTTGGCCGTTAAAACGGGTTCTTGGATATTATATGAGATTGAAAATGGTATAATGAAACTTTCAAAAAAGAGCCAACCACTATTAGACCCATCTAAGAGGACGCCATTGATCGACTATCTTTCGAATCAAAAAAGATTCTCAAAACTTTCAGAAAAGGATTTAATTGAACTACAAGAACGCCTCGATCGTAATTGGGAACGAATTGCTGCTGAGTTAAGTTGTCAAGATAATTACCAAAAATAATCTTTAAATTATTACTATCTTCATTTTCTATTATTAATTTACATTTACATTTTAACCGAATATTATGGGTTTTTTAATTAAATTAGCGGGAAAAAAAATAGAAGAAATTGAATATTTTCTAGATATTGTAGTGGAAAACATAATAGAAGGAAAAGTTATCGCTTTTCCTACCAATTCTGTCTATGGGCTTGGATGTGATCCAACAAATCTTAATGCTATTGAAAAAATTTACGAAATAAAATTTCGAGAACGATCTAAAGGATTGTTATTGTTAGTAGCTGATGTTGAGGAAGCTTCTAAAATAGCTGAGTTTAACATTTTAGGTAGAAAGCTAGCAGATCACTTTTGGCCTGGTCAACTAACCTTAATTTTAAAAAAAAAAGAACCAAATATCATTCCTCCAGAAGTTACTGCTTTTCAGAATACTATTGGTATCCGTATTCCTGAAAACGAGATCGTTTTACATATCTTAAAAAAACTGAAATTAAAAGGATGCTTTGGTGGGATAATTGGGACTTCAGCAAACTATTCTGGAGAGACAGCATCTATTAGTGGAAGCGAAGTTGCGAAAAAATTCTTAACACCTATTGATTTAATAATCGATGGAGGAAAATCACAATCGAAAGTTCCTACGACAATCGTTGATTGTAGCTCAGAAAAGTTAAAATTACTGCGAATTGGGTTGATAGAAGAAGAAGATATCGAAAGCATTTTAGAAATAAAGGAAGATTAAAAATAAGGAGTAAAATTTGAACAACTTTAATCTATTGATCTCAACCTCAAGATATAACGAGACAAACGCAAAAGCAGAAATCTGGTTTACTCTGTTAATGTGTGGCGACAAATACCCTATTATATCAGGGCTAAAGTATCCTGGATTGATAACAGCAGTAACTAATCTTGATCGTAAAGAAGTTATATCTAGAATTAAAAACATAATAGAAAATGATCCTAATTTTTTTCAGTTCGTTTTAAAAATTACCCCAATTGATTATGTTTGTGAAACTAATACAAAAACTATCAAAGAATTCGTAGATAAATATTATCGCATTTATATTAATGAAGATCAGTCTTTTAAGATTGATTTAATACGTAGAAAAAATGAATTGGTAGAAAGAGACACTGTTATTGAATTGGTTGCTAAAATTGTTAATAATAAAGTTAATTTGGATAATCCAGACAAAATTATAAGGATAGAAATCCTGGGAAATGTTACTGGAATTTCTTTTTTAAACCCAAACGATTTAGTTAGGATTAATAATAAGTTTAATAGGCTCTAATCAGATCTTGTTTTCTCTAAACTTAACAAAGCCATCTCTTCACATAATAAATCGTTTAAAGCTCTAAATAGATTAACGATATTTTTCTCGTTCGGTTCTATGTAACTTAGTTTAATCCCATATGACTTTAACACAGTTAAAATTTGCTTATTAGAAAAATTAAAATAATTTTTAACGATTTTGTATTTTTCTATAGATGGTTCTTCTAAATTTAAACTCATGTCTTTAGAACCTAAATACTCATTTACTTCCAAATTAATTTGCTTAACGTTGTTTTTCGACGAGATTACACAAAAACTAATTCTACGATTGTTAATATTATAATTATCTATCCCAAAATCTTCGAGACCTAACTTAATTTGCCTTTTAGCTGCCAAATATAAAAAAAGTTCAATATTTTTTTTATTTGAAATATTAATTTTATTAAAAAAAGCGTTTTGAACGAAATAACAAGCGTGAAATATATGTTCTTTATTTAGAACATACTTTTCGTTGAAAAATTGTAATACAGTGTCATTATGATTTTTTTGTATAACTTCAATTAATTTTAATAGCTTTTCTAAAGATAATTCTTCTGGCTCAACCTCAATTTGATTAATTCCTACGTAATACTTAAGATTTTCGTTTAAACCTTTGAAAGAATTTATGATCATACAGGTAAACTCCATCTAAACCATAGTGGCATTGAAATAAAGTGGATCTTAATAAAAATTAGAGTAGTCGACAATAAAATCAAATATATCGTAAATATCCAATCTTTGGTTGAATATTTAATAGTAAAATAAAAAGTACGCTCCTTTTTACTTCCAAAAGCCCTTGATTCAAGAGCCTCTGCGACGTTAAAAGCTCTTTTTATAGAGCTTATTATTAGAGGGACTAAGAGAGGAAATAGATTTTTTACCTGATTAATAATGCCTTTTTGTTGCATTTCATAACCTCGACTTTGTTGAGCGTCCATAATATTTTGAGCCTCTATTGCAATCGTTGGAACGAATCTAAAAGCTAATGAAAAGGAAAACGCATATTCATAGGAAATCTTCATAGAAATCAAAGAAAGAGTCAAATCGTTTGGGTCGACAGTTAAGAAAAACAATGAAAATGCTGAAATCATTATGGAGATTCTTAATATCATGGCTATTGCAAATGATAAACCCCTGTCCTTGATAAATAGGGTGTTCAAAACAATGATAAAAATGTAGAGAAAGGACATTCCTTTGATACTTCTTAACCATTGTTTAAATAAGCGTCCTAAAAGAATTATTGGCAGTAAAGTTATTAAAATTAATAATAAAGGGATGATTTCTTGGAACAACAAAGCGTTAATAGTGTAGGTTATCGCTAACAATAATTTTGTTCTTGGATCTAGATTATGTAAAAAAGTTTCTTTTTTCAAAAATTTGAATGCACTGAGAAATTCTAAAGACATTTATGGACGACCCTCGGGTATAGTTGTTGTCTTATTTTCCAAATAATTGTTAAGAAAATTTATCATTTCTTGCTCCTTTACAACTTCTTTAGGGACATCAATTCCAATTTTTTGAAGTTCAATTCTAAGTTGATAAATTTGTGGCATAACTAGCGATGAGCTTTCTACTAAAAATTCATTAGTAAGAATATTTTTTGTTGGACCATCAGCAATAATTCTTCCTCCGCTCATTAAAACGGTCCTTGGGGCGTGCTCTATAGTAAATTCTACACTATGAGTTACTATAATTATTGTTTTCCCCCTTTTTAATTCGTTATGTAATAATTTAACAAAAAATCTAATTTCTTTTGCATCCTGACCCAATGTTGGCTCGTCAAAAACTAAAATTTCGGTGTCGCGGCATATAATTGAAGCAACAGCTATTTTTTTTGATTCTCCGCCAGATAGACTTAATGGCGATCGATTTCGATACTTTTCTAGATTAAATTCTTTTAATACTTTATCTGCTTTTATCTGAATTTCTTCTTTGTCTAAATTAAGATTTTTCAACGAAAACTTAATTTCATCCTCAACCGTATTAGAAAATAGTTGATGTGTAGGATTTTGAAAAATAATTCCTACTTTTTTAGATAAAGTAGCAATAGTTTTAGAGTCGATATTTTCACCCTCTAAAAAAATTTCTCCCTTAGTAGGGCGGATTAAGCCGTTAATAGTTCGAATTAATGTCGTTTTTCCCGCTCCGTTTTGACCCATTATTGCTATAAACTCGCCTTTATTGATGTTGAGAGAGACTTTTTTTAATGCCACCGTCCCATTTGAATAAACATATTCAACATCATGCATCATTATTAAAGGTAGCGAGTTCTTTTCCTTCATAACCTTTCAAATTTAATTAATAGTTTTTAATAAATTAATAGCATCTTGAATCGATATTGGAATATTTTGCCCAAATAAATTTCTTTTTTTCAATTTATTAAAAATTGAATATATTTTTGGTTTATTAATATTTAAATTCTCAAAAATGTCATCACTAGTTATTTTATCTTTTTCGTCGTAAGCGATAACTTCACCTTCTTTCATCAAGATTATATCGTCCACAATTGGGACAATCAAATCCATTCGATGTTCGCTAATTATAACTGTAATTTTCTTTTCAATTTGAATTTTTTTCAATAAAGTAATAATTTTTTGAGCAAAAAAAGGGTCTAAATTTGCGGTAGGCTCGTCTAGAACGATAATTTTTGGCTCTAATACTAAAATTGAAGCAATAGCAACTCGTTGTTGCTCACCGCCACTGATCTCAAAAGGTGCTTTATCCATTATGTTTTCAATTTCAGTTATTTTTACAACTTCTTCAATTCTTTCTTTAATAACATCCCTCGAAATTCCAAGGTTTTCCAAACCAAAAGCAATTTCGTGTTCTACATTCATTGCAATTAATTGGTTTTCAGGGTTTTGAAATACAATTCCAATATCTTTAGATAATTTTGATATAGATGTTTCAGTTGTATTTTTTCCTGAGATTTCCACAGATCCCTTATAATAACCCGCATAAAATTGGGGGATTAAGCCATTCATGCATCTGATTAACGAAGTTTTTCCAGATCCAGTCTCTCCGGCTAACAAAATAAATTTGTTAGATTCAATTTTTAAATTAATATTATTTAAAGCATATTCTTCATTTCCTTTGTATCGAAAATGAAAATTGCTAAATTTAATTAGGCTCATTATATAAGGATATCTACATATCTATTTGCTTTATAACGGTTTATAATTAATTAAAGTTCGTTTTATAGAATCTATTATTTCGTTAAGAGTACGCTCTAAATCATTTTCACCGTTTAAAGTCGCAGCGCCATCATGCCCGCCACCATCTACATTACTTATTCCATTAAAAACTTTCCCAAGATGCAACCCCGTTTTTAAACATACATTTTTTTTTGCTCGAGCGCTGATTCTATACTTAGATTTTTCTTTTGTATAAACAATTCCAACATCAAATCCAACTTTTATTAAAGTTGAAGCAACGGAGGCGCTAAAACTACTAACATGTGAAATACCAATTAACCAACTGTCAGCTCGAATTAGTTTAGCTCTTTGCAACCCTTTAATGTTTGCAATTTTTTTAGAAATATCGGTTTCATTCTCTAATAATGGTAGAACATCTTGAAAATCTATTCCATTTTGCAAAATATTCAATAAATGCTTGATAGTCTCGGTATTTCCATATTTAAGAAACCCTGAATCGGTTAATATTGCCGATATTAAAAGATATTTGTATGGGATTGGAAGATTGAAGTCGTAATTATCAATTAACTCTAATATTATCTCTGCTGTCGAAGAATAATTTTCAAATATTAAATTTAACGATGTTATGTTTCTTCCATAATTCTTTTTTAAATCTAAATGATGATCTACAAAAATAAAGGGGACTTCTAAATTTAATGCGCTTGACAATTTTATTTGTTCTATATTATTTGTGTCGACAATAACTATAATGTCAATATCCGAGAAGTTTTCGTCATTTTTAGAGGGAAAATTAAAGTCTGGAAATTTTTGGAGAAATTTTACAACAAAATTTTGAGTATATTTAGATAATTTTGAGAAGGTTAAATATATATTTTGATTTGAGAAAAAATTCTCAAAAAAGAATTTTAAAACTATAACAGACACAAAACCGTCAAGATCAGCTGAATCATGAGTGGTAATTAAGAGATTTTTTCCCTTTAAATAACTTAAAAAATCATCTTTTTTAGTATTAAGCATAAAAATATTGAATATATTATTGATTTTGTAAATCTTCTTGAAGAGATTTCTGCATGCTCTCAAAAGTACTCTTAGTTCTTTCGATCTTTTGAGCAAGCGTTTTAGATTGCATAGTTAGAGTTTCTTTATTAGTATTTTTCTCGTCAAGCAGTTTATCTCGAGTACTTTTTACCATCACGCCACCAATACTTTTGTAAACCGGAGTATCTGGAGTAGCTTCAGTAAGATTTTCTATCGCTAGTTCTGTTTCTCTAATATTACTATCAATTTGTAACTTCTGTTGTGTAAGGATCTCTAAAGTTTGACCAAATTGAGATAGAGTTTGAAATTTCTTCTTTGTTTCTTCGTTTAAGGATTCGTAATTTATTGTCAATGATAATCACATAATATTTTTTATATTTTATAGAAAAATGAAATTTCTAATATGAAATTTACGAATTTTCAACAATTTTTAGCGTATTATCAATAACCTTTCCAAAACTGATTATCTCATTAATACTTGCCCTGAAAGCAGTGATATCGTTGCTATTAATTTGAAATATTAACGAATATTCCTCTTTTTTCATCTCTATAGTAGATCTTTTCGATTTTACTATGTTAAATTCGGGTAAAAATGAGTTATAAGAAATATCACACAGTTTAGAAGTTTTAAATTTAAGCTCTAAAGTAGATTTTATTGTAAAAAAATTATCATTATTCATTGTTCTTCAATTACTTCTGATTCTCTTTGTTTTCGCTTCGCTATTCTAAAGGACTCTGCGCCTCGAGGTGTTTGGGTGTTATATGCCCCTCCTGTAAATTTAGCACTACATTTTCTGCAATACCATATACCAGTCGAAATTCTATGGATCGATCCTTTTGTTTCGCATCGAGGGCATTTTAAATTTCCCCCTTTTTGCTTTTCCATGATTAGTCTCCATTTCTTGCGAACATTAGAGCCATAGCGAGCTCCAAAAGTGGCTGAAAGACCGGTTTTTTTCGTTTTACCCATTAATATCACTAATTTCTTTTAATATGTTGTGTTTAAATAAAAACTACTATAAACTTTAAATTTTTCCAATTAAGAAAAATCAATTTCCCCTAAATTCGTTAATTTGTAGGCTAGGTTAAATTAACTTTTATAAATAATTTTAAACAAAGATGTATTAAAGATTTTAATTTTAAACTTAAAATTATATCCTAAATTTCATGGGTGATTTATTTGGTTGTAGATGGTCCTTTTACAATAAATTTAACTGAAATATTAACTGATGATGTTAAAAATATCGGTAGTAAAGCCGCTAATCTCAGCTTTCTAATGGCAAATGATTTTTATGTTCCAGAAGGATACGTCATAAAAACTTCGGCTTACTCATTATTTCTAGTGCGTAATAAGCTTGATAATATTATCCAAGATTCACTAAATAAAATCACAGATAATGATTATGCCTCTATTGAAGCAGCAGCGAAATCAATTCAAAACGCTATTGAGGGTAGTCCACTTCCTATTGAACTCACCAATGAAATCTCTGCTAAGTATCCTCATTATGAAACTTATTATGTTGCCGTAAGATCGTCGGCTACAGCAGAAGATTTACCAGAAGCTTCATTTGCGGGTCAATATGATACTTATTTAAATCTTAAAGGGTTCAAGCAGATTCTTCATCACATTAAACAGTGCTATGCATCTCTTTGGACGGGTAGAGCAATATCTTATAGGATAAAGAATATGATACCTCATAACAATGTTAAAATTGCAACCATTGTTCAAAAAATGATTTCACCAAAATCTGCAGGAGTTTTATTTACAGCTAATCCTATTACATCGGATATTTCAGAAATTCTTATTGAATCTAATTTTGGATTAGGAGAATCCTTAATGTCTGGTCAGATTAATCCAGATCAATACATTGTTCAAAAAATACTTACAAAAGGAAAAAAAGTATTTAGAGTCATTGACAAAAGAATAGGAAAAAAAGAATTTGCCATTTTTTCAAAAGAGACTAATGGAGATAGTGGTATCGAGCAAAGACTCCTCTCCGAACAAAAAAGCAGGGAATCTTCTCTATCAGACAAGATCATTGTTAAACTTGCTAGAATTGGGGGCAAAATTGAAAATATCTTTGGAGGAAAGCCTCAAGACATAGAATGGGCTATAGATCAAGACGATCGCATTTATCTTCTTCAATCGCGCCCTATAACTTCAATGAGTCCCTTAAAAATCAGAGAAAAAAAAATGTGGAGTCGAGGCTATAGCGACGATTATTGGAATGATCCTGTTAGTCCTCTCTTTTTCGAATTATTAGGAGATAATTTAACCAAAATTGTTAATATCGAGCTTAATAGTATTTTGGGCTATGAAAATATAGATAATAAGCTTTTAAAGCTTTATAATGGTCACGTGTATTTCAATTTAAATGTTCTTAAACTTAAAGTAGAAAATGAAATTCCAAATATGTTACGAAACGAAGATCTTTTAAATTACTTTCCAGATGGTTATGGATACTACGGTAAAGAAACAATTAAAAACCTTCCTTTCCATATTAAGAATCGTGTGATTGCAGAAATTCGAGTAATGTTTTATGATCCTGATGGTAGCATTACTAAAACTGCGGTAAAATACGATGAGTGGACTAATATGATATTTAATCCGTTTTGCATAAATTTTGATTTAAAATTCAAAAAAATTGAAGATACAAGCGATGGGCTGGCTTTATTTTCACTTGCAGAAGATCTCAATCGTGCAATGGTTCCTCATTTCTGTTTAGTAAGGTATGGGATCCCCGTTCATAATATTGGAATGAATTTAATGACACAATATCTTCTAACTCGTTTTCTAGGGAAAAATGAATCATTACTATATTATCCCGTTTTAATATCAGGCTTAAAACATAAGTTAACTGAAACTAATGAGGGAATTCATTCATTAGCGGCCTTAATTCAAGATGACTCTAACTTAAAGTCAATAATACTCGACAATAAATCTGAAAATATTTATGACCTGCTAAAACATGAAAAAAATTCACAAATTAACAATTTTCTATTAGAATTGGATAATTTTTTAAAGAAATTTGGCGATCGTGGATTCACTAGAGAGCCATATTACCCCCGTTGGAGCGAAAAACCAATGATTCACATATTTAATATCTTAAAATCATTAACCACAGAAACAACACATGCAAAAACTAGTAAAAACTTTTTCAGCTGTGAGATCCAAGAAAAATTTGAGAAGATAGTTGAATACAAAATTAGATCGCAACGATTTGGTTTTATAAAATGGAAAATCTTAAGTGTTATTTTAAAACTAAGCCGGTTATACATAATCTTTAGAGAAAATCAGAGATTTAACTTGGATCGCTGGATTACAAGAAATCGGATGGTTTTTTTAGAAATAGGAAAACTATTTACTAATGAGGGAATTCTAAAGGAGTCAAATGATATATTTTTTCTAAAAAAAAAAGAGATTGAAGATTTATTACATCATAGATTTAATGAGAGCGAATTGTCCAAATTACAGATTGAACTCAGTAGTAGAAAAAGAGATTTTCTAAAATTTGAGCATGAAGTTCCTCCAAAATTTCTTTTAGATTCCCATGAATTTAACGATGTTTTAAAGTACTCAAAAGATAGTTCAATTATCCAAGGAATACCAGCAAGCCATGGAATAATTACTGGGAAAATTCACATAATTCGAACTATTAATCAAATCTCTACAGTTAAAGCAAACGAGATCCTTGTAGTACCTCGAACAGATCCAGGGTGGACTCCTGTATTTTCAAAAATAGGCGGTCTTATCACTGAAACGGGAGGGATACTTAGTCATGGTGCAGTAGTAGCTCGGGAATATGGTATACCTGCAGTTACAAACGTTCCAAACGCCTGTAAACTCTTTAAAAACGGTCAAATTGTAAATATTAATGGCTATAATGGAATTGTTACAATTAAAAATTAACAAAGGTTTAAAATAAAAAATGGAAAAAATAACTCACATAGATAAATCAACCAAACATCCTGAATGGAACGAAAGTTATTATTTTGTTTTTTACAGTAAAAAGGACAAATTGGGGGGCATGTCTAGAATTGGTTTTAAACCAAATAAACAGGAGGGTATGACTTTTTTCTTTCTTTTTCTGCCTGATGGTTCCGTAGCAGGATATCACCAACAGATTAAAAAAAAGGATTATTCAGATGCTCTTAAAGTAAAAGGAATGGTACATGGTTGGCAATTAGATGGAAATTGGAATTATAAATTTAAAGGTAATATGGTTTTTGTAAAGAACTCGTTAGACTTACCAAAAGTGCGTGAAAACCCAAAACTCATTTTAAAAGTCCAATCGATTGAAATGGATTTTTCGTTTAATCCTATCAACGAACCATACGAATATAGCAAATATATGACTCCAGAATCGCTAGAGATCGGTAAAAAATCAGGAGATAAACATTGGGAACAAATAGGACTTGTTTCCGGGGAATTAAAAGTTGGTGATGAAATTTTTCACATTAATCGGGTTTTAGGACAAAGAGATCACACTTATGGGGTAAGAGATTGGACTGGTATTGGAGATTGGTTTTATTACGTAGTTTGGTTTAACGAAAATTTAGCAATTAATCCTGCTGCGATTATTACTAATGATGGCAGATTATCTACGGGTGGGTTTTTATTTAAAGATGGAAAAAATATTCCTTTAAAGACGCTAAGAATAATAGATCAAAAATTTCAACAAGATGGAATTTTACCTATAAGTTCAGAGTTAGAATTGATCGACAATCTCGGCGATCGACATATACTCAAGGCTGATGTAGGCACAATTATCCCCGTCAATTTTCAAGATAATGAGGGTAATCAATCAATCTTAGTACAAGCATTTGGAACTTTTGAACTTGATGGAATTTCGGGAGGATATGGCACGTTTGAAACTCTAAGAAAAGATAGAAAACAACAATTTTAATACAAAATAATCTCAAAAAACATTTAAAACAGAAAAAATTAAAAAAAAAATACAATTAAAAAAAGTTTTAATATTTAACTTTGTATTGCCAAAGATTTAATTCCTTCCTAATTTTTTTACCTATCTCCATAGATTTCTTGGACAACATATTTATTTCTTCTAAAGAAAATGTAGCAAGACCACTTTTTTGAATAGATACTACATTATCTTCTGTAACAGAAATGGAGATTCTTCCATCACTCACTAGTTCTTCTGGTAAAGTAGGGTCTAAAAATATGACATCGCCGATTTTTCCAAATGTTGTAACAATTGGTAGTTCATTTACAATAGTTTCTCCGGTTAAATATTTGCCCGTCCATTCAATTTGATCGTCCACCCATTTTCCTTCGGGAATGTGACTTGAAATTAATGCAGTTAACGAACTTATACCACCTGCATCAATTAAATTCCCCGAATAATTAATAATATATAGATCTAGAAATAAAATATATACCGCTTTATTTGCTTTTATACATAATTTTTTTGTTTGGACGCAGTCTGCATGTCGAATTCCTCTGTCAACAACACGAGCAAGTTCAATTGATTGTTCACTTGGAGGTCCCCTCTCAAATATGGGGGAAGCTAAAGGTAGCAGTTCCGCCATAAAAGTACAAACGCCTTCTTCAGGAATGTCTGGAAATGGGGTTCCTACATCGTATTTTAACCCCGTAATTATTCTAGTATCTCCTAATGTGACGTCAGCAGATCCTTCTGCTGAAGCGATAACATCTGGTTTTATAGTCCAATCTCGATATTCCCAAAGTCCTCTACCGTCAATTCTTTCTTCTTTCCTCAAATTATTGAGAATGTAATTCTTTTCTATTGTTGAGATTACGCGTTTTGTATTCATCATTTTTTATTCTTTCCTCCAGAATATTCTTCTTGAATTGAAATATATTTATTTTTTAGCGTGTTTAACTGCATTTCATGGATCTTTATTAGAGCATCTTTAGCAAGAGTTAAACTCTCGTTAAACTCTTTTAAATCCATACTACCATCGAATTGGAGTAATGATAATTCCTCATTAAACCATGTTATCGCACACGGTAAATCTGCATCACCCGCTTTATCTTCTATTCCTGATAAATCTGTTACTAATTCTCCATCGATTTTTCCTACGGCAACAGCTGTTACTAGACTCCTCATAGGAACCCCTGCATCAGCGAGTGCTAAGGCAGCAACTGTGGCACATGCACATCGTGTTCCGCCATCAGCATCCATCACGTTAATAAAAACCTCAAACGAATTACCAGGATAAAGTTCAAGAAACAGCAAAGGTTCTAAGCAATCTCCTAATACCATTGAGATCTCTTTTTCTCGACGTCCAGGAGCTGGGCGTTTTCTCTCAAACACTGAAAAAGTTGCCATTCTATAAAAAACTCTTAAAATTCCTTTGTCAGGTTTCGCTAAATAATGAGGATGAACATCTCTAGGTCCGTAAACAGCACAAAAAACTTTATTATTACCCCATTCTAAATATGCTGAACCATCTGCATTTTTTAGTACTCCTACTTCCATTTTTATAGGTCTTAACTCATTTTTGTCTCGACCATCAAGTCTCTTCCCATCTTCACGAAATAATTTTTCTGGATACTCATCTTTAATAATTAGTGGCATTTAATTTATACCTCTTATCTTTTTTTCGTTATCAATATATTCTGAAATTCGGTCCGTTAGCCCGACTGTATGGGCTTCTCTTTCAATTTTCTTTATTGCGTCAATTAATAACCTTTCATAAGCAATATTTTCACCTTTTAACCAAATACGCCCATTTTGCGTTACAAATATATTACTTTTAGTCAGATTTTTTAACATTTTAATCATAGAACCACTACGTCCAATAACTCGTGGAATTTTTGGAGGATTGATTGAGATAACAATGCCGTCTCTTCTTTTGCCTAAATATTGACCGACGGTTGTTAATTCAGGTTGATTTAGACGATCCGCAGAAAGCACCTTTACAATTAATATATCTCCAATTTGATACTTATCAGTTGAAGGAGTTTCATGATCTGAACCTCCCCCTCTAAATCCTCTCGGTTTTCCTCTTTTTACTGTATTTCTTGGTTTTAAAATCCCATCCTTTTTTGCGTTAATATCTAATCTATATTTGACTGGGTTTTTATCTGTAACTAAAGCAATAATCTTATCTCCTGCTCGAGGCGTATAAAACCCTTTAAGAGGGATGACATTAATGTAATTTTTGTTAATCTGCTTTAAACCAATGTTTAAAGATATTATTTTTGTTCTTTTTTTATTTAAAATTGTACCTCTTCCTGGTAAGAAATTTTTTGTATCTTCTGTCAATACCTCTCCTGGCACAACAACTTCCCGAGAAACTTCCTCACCACCTAATTCACCTATTTCTTCAGCTTCATCATTATCTGTAAGAGGTTCTTCTATTAATTCATCTTCTTCATTTTCCATTTATTTGTAATCACTCTCTATTTATTATTTATATTTTTGATTAATTATCGTAAAAAACCATTATTGAAAATTAGTTAAAAATTACCTGGTTAGGATTTTATTAATTTTGTTTGAACTCGTCCGTGAGTTAACTTATTTAATTTATCAATCAACTCCATCTGCAATCCTGCAGGCAAACTAACAACTGAAACCCAAGAACCATCCGATTGCCACTCCTCTTTTTTAATTTGTGCTAATTGCGCAACAACATTATAGCCCTTTGCAGTAAAGGCTGAAGGAATCTTTATCGCAATTTCCACTTGCTCCATTCTAATAGGTATGATTGCTCGTATCTGTTTAAGTACATCTTCAATTTGTTCTTCCGCGCTTCTCATTAAGTCAACTTTAACTTTTACTTCCTCTATAGCTTTTTCAATTCTTTGATATGGGTGTGGTTTTTTGTTTTGAGGATTTATCGCGTTTTTAGAGATAATTGTAATTATCTGCTTTAATTTTTTATCTCTTTCATCATCTCGTTGGGTCTGAGTCCAATGTATTTCTCCTTCTAACAAAATGTGGCTTGCGATAAGTCTTCCGTCTGTAGTATTAAATACAGCTTCCATATCGCCGTCAGTTGCTTTTTTTCCCCTTCTCAAGTCTTCAAACACGGTAAAACTTTCAAAAATTAAATCAATTGTAATTTTAGGATTTTTTAAGAGTTCTTCAGCAGAAACGCGAGATTTTTCGCTTCCTTCCATAAGACGTTTGTTTATTTCTTCTCGAATGAATTTTTTCGCTTCCCATGCTTTGTCCGGGGCTAATAACATCTCAAAAGTGCGTCCCTCTTTTGCTATGCGCCCAACAATGAAACCACCTAAATCTATTCTTGCTCTTCCTATCATTTAAATTTTTCACTAATTACTTTATTGAAGGATCCCATTTTTTACAATTTTTTATTTTTTGCCTTATATTAATTGATAAATATTAATGAGGGCTAACCTTGAACTTTAAATACATTATAGAAGATTATAATTTATTCAATAAATCTTCCTTTTCTTCATTACTCAATAATTTATATTTAACATCGTCTTTTATAATGAAAGCTACATCACAAGTTTCTTTATTCAATTTATCACCCATTAATTCTTTTAAAGCTCTTAAAGGTAATAATTTTAATTCATCATCACTAATATCTTCTTTATAATTTTCTTCAAGGTAAACCCGCGCCTCAGTTGCACCTGAACCTATCGCAAAAGCTTTATAACCCCACATAGCGCCCGAGGGGTCTGTCAAATACAACGAAGCCTCTCCATTTGGATCAACTCCAGCTATAAGGAAACTCACTCCAAAAGGTCTCACACCTGCGTTCTGCGTGAAAAGTTGGAGATATTCGCAGATATTAAGCGTACTATCTTTAACCGAAATATTCTCCTCGTAATTTAAAATATTAACTTGTGCCTGAACTCTTGCTCTGTCAATAAGCACTCTAGCATCAGCAGTAAGCCCAGCGATAGCTGCGCCAATGTGGTCGTCAACTTTAAATATTTTTTCCGAGCCAATAATTTCTTGAAGTTCGGAACTCTTTTTTTCGACGGCAAAAACAACTGAATGACTATTCCTACAGACAATAGCCGCTGTTCCTCTTCTCACGGCCTCTATAGCGTACTCGACCTGAAACAGCCTACCCTCTGGAGAAAACTGAGTTATTGCCATGTCGTACCCTCGTCCTGCTTGCTGGAACATGATTTATCCCTTTTAATTTTTAATTAATTATCTTATTTTTTTTTTACTATTAAAATATTGAAATTTTTAATAAAATTTATATTTTGTCTAAATAAAGTATTAGCTTTTGAACATAAATTCACAATAAAAAAAAAACTATTTGCTCAAATTCAGGATACAGATAAAAAAGAAATAAAAAGTAATTTTAAAAGACTTGATAATAATTAGGTGAATTCTTCAAACAGTTTAACTCCAAGCAATCTTATTTATAAAAATTGACCACTCAAGTAAAATCAAACCTTCATCTTGAGTATGTGCTATGAGGTAATCTCCGTCTTTTGTTATCGATCCAACTATATTTCCCTTTTCCCCAGCAATATTTTTTGCCGCTAATTGAATATCATCATTTTTTAATATTGCATATCTATGATTCTGAAATTTAAGAGCTGGTTCTTTTTGCTTCCACGCTACAAGCATAGCTTTAGCTTCTTCGTTTGATAAGGAGAATTCTTCTGATTTAAAAATTATCTCGCCGTTAGAATCCAACAAGAAAATTTCTCCCATACCGTCGTACTTTCTTAGTTCTTCAACTAAATAATTAAATCGTTGTTGTTCCATAACTCACACCAACAAATTCTTATGCTTTTCTTTAAACTATCATAAAAGTTTATCAATTTAAATTTTATCAGAACGAAATTAAGCTAAAATTAACTAATGGAATAAGAGAAAATAAGAAATATTACGCTATACTTACTATTATAATAATTATTTTAATGATTTGTATGGTAAAAAATTTAGTCCTATACGATAAAATTTATAACGTCTCTACAGATAAAGATAAAAGAGAAATTTCAATAAGATATAGAAAATATTTGAACGAATTAGCTCAAAGCTTTCCAAATACAAAAGTTCAAATAAAAAAGGTAAGACAATTTGACGATAGAGTTGAGATTCTAATATCAGGACCAGAAGAAATCTTCCTTCTTAATTTATTTAAGAAAGAAGTTGGAGCCATCGTTGAGTTCGATGAGGTTGAAATAAATCAAACGTATAAAGGAGTCTTATTAGACGTAGGAAAGGTAGGGTTTGGAATTTTTGTGGATTGTGCTATTTTAAACCCTAAAACGGATGTTTTACTTAATCTTCACGCTCTTAGAAAACAATTATGTAAAGGAAGAGATGTTTCGTTAACAGAAATTATTAAAGCTTACGATTTTATCGATCATTTTCCTGTTTATATAAAAATTACTTCAATCGATAAAGAAAAAGAACAAATCCAAGGCATTCTAGATCAGAAGACTTTAAAAATTTACGGTAAATTAGTTGTGGAAAATCTCGAGGGCGTTTTTGTAAGCGGTGAAACAAAAGGGCAATTCAAAAAAGCTCTTATAAGGACCGGTCATTATCGAGATATCGCGTCAATAGAGCGATTCGGATTTCTGGAGAATATCGTAATTCTAAGACAAAACACAAACGCTCCAGGAATTATTGCAGATATCGGTAAATACCTTAAAAATTGTAAGTTGAGCGCAATTAGACCTGAAAGAATCAGAAAATTATTTGTATAGAATGAAAAAATGGTGGGCCCAGGGAGGATTGAACTCCCGACCTTCTCGGTGTAAGCGAGACGTATATTATTCAATTTCTAAAAATTGAATCATAACCACTAGACCATGGGCCCTTGCTTTTTAAATGTTATAAGAACGCAATCGGTGGGAGTCCCGACCCCATTGTAATCAATGGGATATTCGAACCCACGAGTCCGTTTGGACACTGGATTAGCAATCCAGCGCTTTCGGCACGCTTTTCCGTTCTACCAGGCTAAGCGACGATTGCTTAGTGTTTTTATAAACTTTAAATCTTATATTTTACATATAAATATCTAAAATTTTAATACTTTTTCATTGTATTGCGTATTTAATTTATATCGAAATGAAACAAAGAAAAAATAAATAAAAATTCAATGTGATAATTCTAAAATCACACCTTTTTTACTAGCGTTATTTTCGATTCTTTTTGTTGCTTAATCTCGTAAATTAGTAACTAATAAAATTTAAAAAGAAAAGAAAGAAATTTAAGCTTAAAATCACTCTTGGATTATCTCGAACACCATCATCTCGATGATTGGCTTCTTCGTGTATCGCTTATCGTAATACCAACCAACTAAATGGGCTTTTAAAGGAGGTTCGTTTTCGGGAAGATTAGGAATTACAATTATCATTACACCATTTGAGAGATATTTTAAAATCTTTTTATCGATTGCGTGTAATTTCTCGTTTCCTGAAGGGTGTGTATGAGCCTGCCAGATTATATCTATTCCAAGCTCTTGTTTAAACTTCCGCATATTGTAGATTTTCGATTTCTTATATCGCATCCAACTTCTAGGTTTTACGTGAACTTTGGTTTTTCTCAAATCTGGATTAACAATAAATTTATTAACTATTCCGAAGTTTTCTTTACGATCCGCAAAAATCCAGTAATTTTCGATGTTAGGATACACTTCTGCTGCTCTGTCAGTTATCGATTTAAAGATTCGCTCCGGAATTAAATATCTAAAATCTTTGGCCCCACTCATTTTTTATATCATCTCAATTATAAGTCAATGAAACATAAAATTTATATTTTTCTTTTAAGTGTTCTTTTAAGTATGAATTACGAGAGTAAAATAAAAAAAAATTTATTTTATTAAATATAATCTATTTTAATACCTATATCATTAAAAAAAAAATAGAAAATATAGATCATCCATTAAACATGGATAATTCGGTGGAGTGTGATAATAATACCACTTTGTCGAAAAACCGTAATTCCAGAGCACCTGTAGCCTAGTGGTAAGACGCTGGCCTTGAGCGTACAATAGAAACTATCAAGCAAGCCAGTGCGCGTAAGCGCTCGGGGGTTCAAATCCCTCCAGGTGCGTTTTCAATGGTGATTTAGTAAACAGGGCTATTAGCGCAGGCAGGTAGCGCATCCGGCTCTTAACCGGCAGGTCGGGGGTTCGATACTTCCATCCTTATCAGATGGAGGCGAAAGTCCCTCATAGCCCGCTTATTTTTTTAATAAAAGAAAAAAGTTCTATTTCTTTATAAATATTGAAATAGCACTTCAAAATCAGAGAAATCAAATGGTTTTAAGATGTAACCGTTAGCTTTACTATCCTCAAAATTTTTTTCTACTTCAGAACCCGGGATGGCTGTTAGTAAAAAGACTTGTATGTCTTTAAGATTTCTATTTGATTTAATTTTTTTACAGATATCGTAACCGCTGTAATCTGGCAAAATAATATCGAGTAGAACTAATTTACAAGGGTTATTGGCTAATTCTTGCAATCCTTTTGTTCCACTTACGACACCCTTACAAGAAAAACCTTTGCTATCAAAATAGCTCGTTAACAATCTAATTGTCGCTAAGTCGTCTTCGATAAGCAAAATGTCGTACTTAGAACTTTCCATTTTTATATTGTCTAGAATACTAATAATTTTATTCTCGAGAAGTAAAGATTGATCGAAGATATTTTTTATAGTATTAAATACATCTTCCGTCAATTCCTCCTTATAATTCTCAATCAATAGTTGTGAAAATCCCTTAATTGATGTTAATGGCTCTTTTAACGCGTGGGATATGTTCGTAAGAGTTTTCTCGTCTAGTTTATGCAAATCTTCACCGATTAAGCCCGATTTCTGTTTAATAAAGTAATTTACGCTTTCTCTTATGAGTTTTGATACGGTTTTGTATTTTTCTTTATGAGTATTTATAAAATCCTGCCAGTCAGCTTTAGTTTCATCGGCTACATACAACGAAATTCGCTCTTTTTCGCGATCATAAATCTTTTCTCCTTTCAACCATTTAATAAAGCCTTCGGTTATAGAACCACGCCAGATAGCGTATTTATCGGTTTCTTCTTCGTATTCTTTCATTAGTTCTTTGGTTTTTTCGCTCTTCAAATCAAGATTTTTTAATTCGTTTTCAGTTACTTTAGGTATAGAATAGTTATTATCACCGTTCGAATTATTATTGCGTTTCTTTTCGTCAGGAATTTTTAACACCCTTTTTTTTACTATGTGATTTAATTGCTTTTTACCGTTCAAAATTTACCGTAAATATTTACTAATTATAAAAAATTCTAACTTTGTTATCAAATATTACATAAAAGTAATTTTTTACAAAAAATAAACATTGTTTTTTTTTTTTTAATATGTAAGTAATCTATAATATTTTATCTCTAAATGTAAGCAATAATTTCTCATATAATTAAGGATTTTTACAGGAGAATTTGACTCTAATTATTTTGCTCTTCCATTTAATATTTTAAAAATAACGTCAAAATCAGAAAAGTTAAAAGGTTTAAGAATAAACCCATCTACTTTTGTTTCTTCAACATGTTTTTTTACCTCAGACGCCGAAATGGCCGTAAGAAAGTACACAGGAATTTTTTTAAAAGAGTTATCAGTTTTTATGGTTTTACAAATATCGTACCCACTTAAGTCTGGTAAGATTATGTCTAATAAAATGACTTTAGGGGTGGTTCTTCGTAGTTCTTCTAACCCTTTCGCTCCGCTAACTACACCCTTACACTTGTATTTTTTACTATCAAAATAACTGGTGATCAATCGAATTGTCGCTAAATCGTCTTCAATTAATAAAATATCGTATGGAGAACTATCGGGTTTGATGTTGTCTAAGAAATTCTTTATAATATTTTCTAACAAATTGCTTTGATCAAAGATATTTTTCACAGTTTCTTTTACATGATTGCTCAATTTACCTTTATAATCTTCGCTCTCAAGCAATAATTGAGAGTACCCTTTAATAGAAGTTAGCGGTTCTTTTAACGCGTGAGATATGTTGGATATTGTTTTTGGGTTAAGTTTTGATAATTCGCTCGAAACTTTACTAGAGTCTTCAATAAACGACTTGACGCTCTGCCTTATTAGTTCAGAAAAAGTAGGAAAATCATCTTTGTTTATGTTAATGAATTCTTGCCACTCATCCTTAGTGTCGTCAGCTACATATAAAGATATTCTTTCTTTATCTCGTGTATATATTTTCTCGCCTTTTAACCATTTTTTAAAGCCCTCTGTTACAGTCCCCCGCCAAATCACGTATTTACCCGTTTCTCTCTTGTATTTTTCCATGAGACGCTTAATTTTTTCATCGTTCAAATCAAGGTTTTCAATTTCTTTTTTAGTCATTCGAGGACTATCGCCGTTTTTTTCAGTTTTGCCCCCCTTATTAATTTCAGGTTGCTCTTTCTCAGTTTTTGAATTGTGGTCTCCTTTTTTTGACCCATCTTCCGATTTGTTCGAGCTTCTACGTTTTTCCGTGATTAATATTTCACCTTAAAACACGATTTGTACCAAAAAATTAGTGAAAGAAGTATTATTTAATATTATCTAAATAGAAATTTTTTGCTCACACTTAAGCAACTATTTTTTTTTGAGTAATTTAAGTCGCGTTAACTTACGAAAAAAATGAAATGTTAACAGATTTCTACATTCCAAAATAATTCCTTGGTAAGAAAATCAAAAAATCAAATCCCAACAAAAAAGAATCTTAATTTATGGTATATATCGATATTATATAGATTTTTAATCCCATTAAAAATATTTATATTCAAATTCGTTTTTTTCACAGAAAAAAATTGAATTCGTTATAAAAAAAAAATTTGTTGCTGTTATTAGTAAATTTTTGAATTAAAATCGTAATGTTTAAATATGTAAGAAGTATAATTTGTGATAACAATCAAAATATTATGTGTACAAAAAATAATTTTTGTTATCAATTAATTCCTATGAAAATTAGGAGAACGAAAAAAAAATTTAAAAAAAGATAAATTTTACATGGTTTGAAAAGAGGTATATTAAAATGGTCGTAGAAATAGATGTGTTAGCAAATTTATGCCCCGAATGCGGGGGAAGTACAATCAATGTTTTAGAAAGAGGGGAAACCGTCTGCCAACAATGTGGTTTAGTTGTAGGTGAGAGAAATTTAGACATTAACCATAGCGGAATTAGAGCCTATTCTAAACACGAAAAAGATAGAAAGGAACGTACAGGATCTCCTATGTCGATCTTAATGCCCGATATTGGCTTAAGTACTGTTATTGATAGGACTAAAATCAAAAACCCAGATTTAAGGCGGGCTGCTAAATGGAATACGCACTTATCTTGGGAGAAACGCAACATGTTAATGGCTATAACCGAATTAAAAAGAATTGGTGGCAACTTAAATTTTCCTGAAAGAGTAAAAAAATCCGCAGTACGATTGTATAAAGAAGTTTTTAAGAGACAACTATTAAGAGGCAGGTCAATTAATGGTATGGTTGCAGCGTGCGCTTATTACGCGTGTAAAGACGAAAAAGTACCAATTACTCTTCAAGAGATTTTAGCAGAAGCTTCAATTAACGATAACATAGTAAAAAAGTGCTATAAAATATTGGTTCGGGAGTTAAATTTAAAAATATCGCATATTGACCCGGTAACGCTCATTCCACGTTATTGCGCAGATTTGAATTTAGGGATCGAGGTTGAAAAAGAGGCGATGCGCGTACTTCAAAATTTTATTAAAACTACGTCGATATCTGGCAAGGATCCTAAAGGATTGTGTGCGGGCGCCATATATCTTGTCGCGAAGTTGAGAAACGTTAAAGTGAGTCAGAAAGATATTTCGCGCGTAATTTCCGTTACGGAAGTCACATTACGCTCAAGGTATAAAGAACTCCTTAAAAATATCAGTTTTAATTTTGATACACAAAATTAAGTAGTATTTAGAAAGAATTTTTCATTATTTTTCTTTATTTTTTAAAAGGATTAGCAATTGATTTTTTAATTTTATAATCTAATTTTTACAAATTGATGTTGATTTCGTTCTTATGCAATTTAATACGACTTAAAGACTGCTCGAACTTGTAAGAAGAACCATAATATAATCGGCAACGCCTTCAATAGAATCGGATATAGCTTCTAATATGTCGAATATGTTTCCGACAGTAAAAATTGTAAAGAAATTTACGTTGTAGTCTGTTTCTTGAAGGCTTTTTCTTAATTTAATATTTAATAGGTCTACTTCGTGTTCGTATTGATTTATTAGTTTAGCGTACTCTTTCACATTTTTCCTTTTTTCCACTAAATCAATCACGATCTTATCTAAATATTCAACTGCTTCTACGGTTGTTTTAATTATTTTCAAGACAATGCTAAGGGTCTCTTCGCTACTTTGTTCCCAAAAACTTATTGGTATCGTAACAATTCTTCGAGCAACGCCAGTGCTACAATTTGCTACATCATCCAATCTTTTTACTAAATGTGATAAGTTTAATCTTATGCTAGGGTTTAACTCACCTTTAGAGACTTCTCTTTGGATTTTCCTTCTTAATTTATCCGCATCGTCTTCTAGAAGATCAACTTTATGAAAATTTTTATTAGCTTTTTCGATATTTTTCTCTTTTAATAATAAATTTAACCCCACTTCTAATTCTTTCACGCATTCTTGAACGATTTGCGCGTGTTTAATCGTTTTTTCTAAAACATTTAAAGCCGTTTCTCTTTTTAAAAATTCTATTAATGAACCCATTTTTATCACATTTTTTTTACTTTTTTTTGTAATGCATATATAATATTTATATATATATATTTTTTTAGAGCGTCATTTTAATCCAAAAAAATTAAATCCAAAATAAAGAAATCCGGCAAGCAGCGCTGCTATTGGGAAGGTAATAACCCAATATATCCCCATTTTTCCTAATCCTTTATAATCTACTTCTTTTTTTTGAGCTAAACCCATACCAATTATGCAAAATACGATGACGTGACTATGAGATATTGGTAAACTTAATAATGTAGCAACCATCAAAATTAAGGCAGTACTTAATTGAATAATTAAACCTTCGCTCGGTCGAGAATCAATCATTTGCGACGCTAAGTTTCTAATTACGTATCGTGCGGCAAAATATATTCCAATACAAGAAGCGATCCCGCATATAAATGCGTAGAATAAATACTGCCCCATATTCAACGAGCCATTATCCAATAACCCGTAAAGGATACCTAAAGCTTCGCCCGAATTTGCCCCCACCCATATCTCGGCAAAGATAACTGTAATTAACAATAACCACTTGAAATTCTTTTCAGATTTCTCGATCTGATTCAAACCTTTCAATTTAGATAAGTAAGTTTTAGCAATTATTTTAAAAAGCATATATGTAATAATTAAGCCAAACACAGGCGATATAAACCAACCAAGAACGACATTACCTAATTTAACCCAATTAAACGCCGTTTCAGGATTTACTCCTCCTTGTAAAAAAGAATACACGATTACAACTCCAACTATGCTTCCTATTAGCGAGTGAGTGCTGCTTAAAGGAATTCCCGCGAAACTCCCAATTACTAGCCAAATTATACTACTTATTAAAACAGTTAACAACATAAAAGTAGTATAGGTTAAACCCTCTCCTAATAAGTCAGAACCTACCGTTTTTGCTACAAACGAAAAACTAAAGGAGAACATCCCAGCTCCGACGGCAATTCCCCCAATTAATAACGCAACCTTAAACTTTAGAACTCCCGCTCCTACTAACGAAGATAAAGTTTCGTCATTAGCGCCTATAGCGAATGCGAGGGAGATCGCCAAAATAATTAAAACGATAACTAAAATTGAAGTCAGGTCGCCGGCCATATCAAATCCTAGTTTTATATTTTAATCGAAAATTAAATATTTTATTGCTAAAAATTGAATGTACTCTGAAAAACTCTTGATGTGGTCAGCCAACTTCATTACGCCTTCTATTAATTCTTTCAAGTAAAGGAAAGTCCTTGATAAGTAATCCATATCATAATTATACAAACGGTTAAGAAGTTGCCACTCTTCTTTTCTCATCCTCCGTCTTTCGTCTTTGATATTTTCGCAGACATCGTGAGCTTTAGTTAAATCAGAACCAATAAATTTGATTGCGTCTGTCAATTGATTTGAAATCAATTTTAATGATTTAAGTATTTTCTGTACTTGGAGTTTAAACTCTTCATCAGGAAATACAACTCTATAAAGGAGCATTTTGTTAGCAGAAAATTCTCCAATATTTTTGATATCGTTAATTTTATTAAATAGTTTTAGCCTATCTGCCTTTGAAAACATTAGCTTAGATTTAAATATCTTAGCTTCAAAAGCTTTTTTGATTTGAACTTCAGTATTAGTCTCAATGACATAATTTAGGTTTTTTTTGAAATTGTTAAAATCTTCCTCGACAAGAAATTCAATGCCTTCAATTAATTTCAAATTTTGTTCGTTTATGTTATCGACAAATAAGTGCGTTAATTCATCAATATTTAGTTTTTTTAACTCCTTCTCATTTATCTCCTTCATTCTGAATTAACCTTGAGAAATCTTAAATTTTTGATATATACGATATATATAATTATATAGAATTAATAGTTTCTATTGGAAATTTAATTTTACCCTTTTTTTATCAATGTCAAAATATACTACTTTGTATGTTAGAAAACTAGTAGCCTTACTGGAAATTTAAATTAATTTTTTTATTATCACCTTAAGATGCACATTCAAAAGTTCTACTTCTTTAGATGCTATCACTGTGGCGAATGGTTTTATAGCAAAAAGATATTAAAATCAAAAAAATGTTGGAAATGTAATCGATCGTTTCAGTTTAAAAATTCTGTTAAAATTTCAAAGATGGTAACGCTCCAAGAAGCGATTAAAACTATCAAGAAACTAAAGATGAGTGGAGAAAAAGAATCGCTTTTTTATTATCTTAACCCAAAAGATGATATTAAATAAAAATTATTTTAAAAAATAAAATTATTTAAACCTCTCCTCTTCAATCTTTTTAAAGTTCTAAATATAATACTATTAAATTTTAATTAATAATTCATATACGGTGATTGAGTGAATACTATGGGGATTAAAGACGAATTAAAGCTATTTGATACCGATTTTATAAAACACTTAACTCAAGAAGCGGGAAACCAGATAGATTATTGGGATATAAGGGCAACGATAAGCAATGGAACAACTATAGATTTTACGGATCAAAAAAGCACAGAAATCTCTTCCTATGAAATTACAAATTGTGGAATAAGAACTTTTGTAAATGGAGGTTGGGGATTTTATGTCTTGAAAGATCTTAACAAAGATTTAATTAAAACAAGCTTTTTGAAATCGATTAAGCTAGCTAAATTAACAGAGTCTTTATCAAAACACAAGTTCAAAATCAAAGAAGTTGATCCTATTAAAAAAAACTTTAAAATTAAGAGTAAGAGAAAGCTTGCAGATGTAGATATTGAAGAAAAGATTCTTCTCGTAAAACATCACGAAAAGCTTGCATCTACTTATTCTAAAAAGGTAAAAAATACGCATACGATTTACATGGATGGCGTTAAAAGCTATGTTTTAATAAACTCGTTTGGTAGTAATATTTATCAGGATCTTTCATATTTACGCTTGTTGAACATAGTTTATTCCCAACAGGGGGGTGTAATCCAAAGATCAATTAATTCTGTCGGCGGTTTGGGGGGATTCGAAATATTATCTACAAAGAAAGCAGAAAATTTAAGCGTTAAAACAGCAGAAGAATCCATTAAATTATTAGAAGCAAAATCTCCGGTTGGAGGAAATTTTACGATTATAGCCGATCCTAAACTTGCCGGAACCTTAATTCACGAAGCACTTGGACATGCGTGTGAAGCAGATTTGGTTTTGAGCAAGGAAAGCATATTGGAAGGAAAAATTGGTCAAGAAGTGGCTTCTGACGATGTTAATGTAGTGGATAATCCTTCAATGGGGCAAGGGTCCAATTTTGGATTACCATATGAGTTATTTGGGAGTTTTTTTGTAGACGATGAAGGGACACCTTCCCAAAAAACAGTGCTAATTGAAAATGGAGTGTTCAAGAATTATTTACATAACTTAGAAACCTCCTCTAGAATGAATGTACCTCCAAATGGCCATGGAAGAGCTTCATCTAGCTCTTCTAAGCCTCAAGTTCGAATGGGATTTACTTACATCGAACCAAAAGACTGGAATGCCGATGAAATGATTCAAGACACGAAAAACGGAATTCTTTGTGAAGACTTTTTGTATGGTTATACGAATCCGACCACAGGAAACTTCCAATTTAAATGTAAATTTTCCTATAAAATTAAAAATGGAGAAAAACAAGAATTGATGAGAGATGTTGCGTTATCAGGTATGATTTTAGAAGTTTTAAAAAAAATTTCCGCTATTGGTGACAAAAACACATTCGGTTTTTCATCTGGAATATGTGGCAAGGGCGGTCAAAGCGTTCGTGTAAGTGATGGAGGGCCGTACATTAGAATCGACAATATAACCGTAGGGGGATTGAATTAAATGGATAATACGATTGATATTTTTGAGCTTGCCAATTATGGGATAAAAATCGCCGAAAAAAAAGCTCCAAATTTTAAATGCGCAGAAATATTCGTTGGCAAGAACGAATATACCAACATCGAACTAGAAGAAAATTCAATAAAATTCAGTGAAATAGGAAGTGACCATGGAGTTTCGATTAGAATCTACGATAAAAGAGGTTCTTTAGGGTTTGCGTTCACAAATAAATTAAATAAAAGAATTATCGAAAAAATTATTAAAAACGCCATAAAGATGATGAATGTAGGCACTGCCGATCCT
This sequence comes from Promethearchaeota archaeon, assembly GCA_018238625.1. GTDB lineage: Archaea > Asgardarchaeota > Lokiarchaeia > Sigyniarchaeales > SOKP01 > SOKP01. The sequence continues at coordinate 30,987 of JABCSY010000002.1, read as the reverse complement.
AACTTTCAAAATTTACCATTAAAATACAAATCTTATCCCAATATTAGACAATTATACGATACCCGTATAAAAACATTAACCATCGAAGACTCAATTGAATATGTTAAAGAATTGATTAAAGTATGTAAAGACGATGACTTAGCGATTTCTCAATCTGGTGATTTCACATCTAATTGCAATACTTCCTATGTATTCAATTCAAACGATATCGAAGTGTTTGAAAAAGAAACTGTATTTTCAATTTCATCAAACATTATTGTAAAAAATAAAAGTACTGGAGAGACTTCAAATGGGTACGAATCCCAAATGAAAAGAAAACTAAAGGATATTAACGGAACAAATACCGCGATTGAAGCTTTAAAAAACGCGAAAAGAAATCTTAATAGAATTAAAATTAAGACTAAAAAGATGCCCGTAATTTTATCTCCTAAAGGGACTATAAATCTTATTTTAAACCCAATTGCTTCCGCCATAAACGCAGAATTATTTCAATATAAACGAAGTTTTCTGGTTGATAAGAGAGAAAAAGTTATTGGTTCTGAATATTTAACTCTTGAAGATAACGCATTGATAGATGGTGCTGTAGGATCTAGTAATTTCGATGGAGAGGGCGTTCCTTGCAAGAATAAAAAAATTATAGAAAAAGGAATTTTTTTGAAATCGGGCTTATTACACAACAGCTATACAGCAGGGAAGGAAGGCGTTGAAAGCACAGGGAACGCCTCTAGAAGGTCCTTTAGTTCTGTCCCCTCCATAGGTATTTCAAACTTCGTTATGCAAACTGGAACTTCTTCTATAGAAGAAATAATACAAGATGTTAAAGAGGGTATATTCTTAAATTCTACAGGAGATTCGGCAAATATTGCTACAGGGGACTTTAGTGGATTAATTTCCCAAGGTAATGTAATTAAAAATGGAGAAGTAAAACAAGCTTTAAACGAAACTATGTTTGGAATAAACTTAGTGGATTTGTTTAAAAATATTGATGCTGTATCAAGAGATTATAAAATATATGGGCCTTTTAAAGCCCCGTATGTAAGGGTCAAAGACGTACAAATTATTGGATCTAAAAATTAAATTATCACGATTTAATTCATTGCTACAATTAAGATTTATTTCATTTTCACGATTGTTAAGAAGTAATATTTAATCTTACATATACCACATCATAAAATCTTCTAATTCCTGCAGATGGGACTTCCCATAATTCCGCAATTATAGTTTGATTCGCTCCAGCCTGTGAAAAGGAAACATTAAATGCACTTGAAATCCAAACCTCTCTATGCTGTAGAGTAATTGTTGACGAATTCACAAATGTGGTTGCGTTTATCGAGGGGAATGGTCCTAGTACGGTATCGTTATTTCCCTTTAAAATTTCTAAATGGAAAGAAAATTCCCGATTTAAATAATTTCCAACAGAAATATAAAAAGTAATATTTTCATCAACTGCAGCATTTGTAGGGTAGTTTTCTGCTTTTTTGTCAGAATTCAAAATACCAAGATACCAATAACCTGATTTAGGAGATAATACGGCATAAATTATAAAGCCAGACACAACAATTATACCGATAATTAAGAGAATTTTTAGAAGTTTATCAAATTCTTCGTAACTGTTAGTTACTTTTTTTTTTGCTTCTTTATTTTTCATTTTGAACATTATCTTTAAACCAAGCTATTGTTTTCAATAACCCATCTTTAAAAGAAGTTGTAGGTTGCCAATTTAGAATTCTTTTTGCCTTTCTTAAATCAGCAGATCTTCTGACAGGATCGTCAATAGGCAAAGGTTTGAATACAATTTCTGAATTAGAATTAGTCAATTCTGTTATTATTTTAGCTAATTGTAAAATAGTGTATTCTTTATCGTTACCCAAATTAATAACTTCTCCAATTGCTTCGTCTTTATAAACTACCTTTAAAATTCCTTCAATCTCATCTACAACATAAATGAAAGAACGAGTTTGAGAACCATCGCCAAAAATCGTAATGTCTTCGTCGCTTAACGCTTGACGAATAAAATTTGGAACAACTCTTCCAAACTCCGGTCCAGATCTGATTCTTGGTCCAGAAGTGTTAAAAATTCTTATTACTTTCGTTCTGATTCCGTGTTGTAATTCATACGCCTTGACAAAAGCCTCTCCAGCCCTTTTAGACTCATCGTAACAACTTCTGGGACCTACGGGGTTTACGTGCCCAAAATAGGTCTCAGGTGTCGGAATTGCTTCATCGGGAGGATTACCATACACTTCCGAAGTACTTGTATAGAAAAATAACGCATTATGGGCTTTTGCAATACCTAAAGCGTTCATCGTTCCAAGAGTATTACTTTTTAGTATTGGAATTGGAAATCTTTTAAATTCAAATGGAGACGCCCTGCTAGCCATATGCATAACAATATCAATTCTATTAATATTGCCCACGCAAATTCCGTTTGGATGATGGGTCAATCCAAAATAAATAGGTTTAGATACATCGTGATTAATAAAACGGAAATTTTCTTTTTCCATTAATTGAGAGATGTTATCAAATCTCCCCGAAGATAAATTATCTAAACATATGCAATATGCCCCTTGTTTTACTAGAACATCGCATACCCAGGAACCTAGGAATCCTGCGCCTCCAGTTACTAAAATAGTTTTATCTTGAAATGTAATGTTATCTTTTCTAAGACGATTAATTATTTCAGTAATATCATCTTGTATGTGATAAGTCATTTTTACAACGCCTTTTTATCTTTATAAAATTTTCAAAAAATTATTAAATTTATTAATTTCAAAATATAAATAATTAATTTCCTAATAATTAAAAATTATACAGCGATTTTAAAATCATGTGTCATTTGGCCGACAAGAATTTTTTTCAATATAGTAGAATTAGCGAGTTTTTTGTCCACAATATTGACAATATTTAAGCTCTAATGGATAATATTTATTACAACTAGAACATTTTTTTAAAGAATTCTTGAGGATCTGTCGTCCAAGCATCTCGAAGGCATTTTCTACATTTTCTCCCGTCTTTGAAGAAACTCCAATTATTTCTCCTTGAAATTTGTATTTATTAAATGCATCTTTAGCGTCTTCATGTTTGACTTCCCTTTGATTTTCTAAATCAATCTTAGCTTCAATCATTAATTTTGTTTTTGGAGAATTTGGAACTGAAGTAATAACCTTAACCCAATCGTGAAGATCTATTAAGGAATCACTATTTGTAATGTCATAAAGAATAAGAGCTCCAGAAGCGCCCGAGACGTAAGAGGGTAATAAAAGACGGAACTTTTTTTCTCCGGCAAAATCCCAAATGTTGAGGAGAATCTCTGTATCGTCCACTACAACCTTTTTTGTTTCGAAATCAACCCCTATTGTCGATAAAGTTGATTTATCAAACTTTCCAGTGGCGTAGCGCCTAATGAGAGACGTTTTTCCTACATTTTTAGCACCTGCTACTATTACTTTAAATTTGATAATTGTTTTTCCACCAAGTTTTTTTGATTATAATCTTATTATTGTAAATATTAGAATATAAGTATTAATCTTTAATCATAAAAATTTTGTTATTAATTTTAATTGTTTGTTTTTTCTAATTTTTAAAAAATATTTCGTGTAATTATGAAATTTTACTACAACCTTTTTAGTATTATTTGCCATAAAAAGTATCCTTTTATTTATAGAATTCAATTTTGAATAAAATATAAGCAATATTTTAATAGAAAAAAAAATATTGTCAAATCATGGAAAATCGTTCGAACAAAAAATATATTGGGACTTTATCACAGAAAGAGTTAATGAAATTATACGCAAAGCACGTGAACGCACCAAAAGTTCGCACTTTTAAAGGATTTGGGATAGGAATCGTACCGGGAGAGCGGAGCGGAGTTAAATTTAGGTCACTTGCTGGACCAAGACCCTCTGATCCACCAATGGAACTGTTTGATTGTCACACTTGTGGAGGTGTTTATAATTTAGGTCATCAAAATCCAAGAATTATTCAAGTTCTTAAGGATGCTTTAGATGGGGGGCTAGATATCGGCGATCACCTGCAGTTATCAGAATGGAGAGCTATTTTGGGGAAAAAATTAGCGGAATTAATGCCTCCAGGAATAACAAAAACAACATTTGGAGTTAGCGGTGGTGAAGCAGTTGATACTGCCATTAAGTTTTCAAGGGCATATACAAAAAGGAAAGGATGTATCTCCGCAACTGGAGGATTTCACGGCCATACTGGATTTGCCTTGGCAACTGGAGACCCTGACTTTAAAGAAAACTTTCTATGGAATCTTCCTGGTTTTAAGCAAGTCCCTTTTGGCGATGGAGACGCCTTGAAAAAAACTATTTCGGATGATGATGCGTGCGTTATTTTAGAAACTATCCCTGCAACAGCCGGTGTATTAATCGCTCCAGAAGGTTACTTTTCAGAGGTTCGGGAACTCTGCGACGAACATGGGGTTATGATGATCATTGACGAAGTTCAAGCCGGGCTTGGACGATCGAGTCATTTCTGGGCGATTTATGGCGGTTTATATGAGAACGAAAAAGTCGTTCCTGATTTTATGGTTTTAGGGAAAGGTATGAGTTCGGGGATATATCCAATCTCTACTTGTAGTTACAAACCATTTATAGAGAAGTCAGTTTTTAAGGACGATCCGTTCATTCATATTTCTACAACTGGTGGTTCAGATTTAGGTTGTGCGATTGCATGCGAGATGTTAGACATACAATCCGATCCCGAATTTTTAAAGCACGTAAAAGAAATGGGTAAGTTGTTTGGCAAAGGTTTAGAAGAAATAGCGGACGATAATTCTGAATTAATAAAAGAAGTGAGGGGAAGAGGGCTTATATGGGGGATGGAGTTTAATAGCGAAATATTTGGGCAATTAGCTATGCTCTCCATAATAAAAGAAGGCGTTTTACAAAATTATTGTGGTAATAGAAAAAATACCATTATTATGATGCCGCCGTTAATCGTGAAAGAAGAAGAAATTGAAGAGATTATAGAACGAATAGGTAAAGGCGTCCATAATCTCAAAAAATTAACTTAAAAATATTCTTTTCTCAATTTAGGAGTCACTACGATATTTAAATCTACTTAATTTATAGATTTCTTGAGCGATTTTCTTTCCAATATTCTCAACTTTCAATAAATCACCAATTTCAGCGTTGAAAATATCTTGGAGGGATTTCAATTCTCGAAGAAGGTTTCTTGCTCTAAGCGCATTTACGCCAGGAACGCCTGCAACAATGTATTCTAATAAACGAGAAATTTCGATGGGTTTCTTCTCAAACCTTAGTTTTAATTCACCTTTAACACTAGATTGTTCTTTTTTCGCTAATTGGAAAAGGAAAGTAGCAGTTTCAGAGGGATCTTTTGTTTTGTATATAGAAATGCCTAAATTCAAAATAATGGATGTTATTGCACCATAAAGCGCGTTTTGATTAATATTTGAATTAATAAAAGGGTCTCCTTCTAAAATTAAGATGGGCCTAATAAAATTATTTTTTAGGTCGTTCAATTCGTTAAATAATCTTCCATCTTTAATAGAATCGTTAAAATCTTGGGCAGATTTCCGTTCAATCCCAACTCTTTCCGACACTACGTAATCAGCTACAGATAGTTGTTTTAATTTTAAATCAACTCCCATCAATGATAGTGTCCTAACAACCGCAGAGGCGGTTTCTCTATTGTCACAAATAATAGTAAATTCTTCAGCACCTTCAATTTTTTGGATCAACTTAATTTCATTTTCATTTTTTAAGTCAGACTTATCTCTACTTTCTTTTTCTTTTTTAACGAAATTTAAGAGACTTGATTGCCCAACGACTTTAGAGTTGGAATCAGTCTCTGTTATTTTTTTTAAACTCTGTTTCATAGAACGCTCCTTAGCTCTTTCCGCCCAATAATACCCTTCATCACGGGTACCCTCAGCCATTAATATAATAACTTTTCCTTCTTTTTTTCTGCCAGTCCTCCCACGACGTTGAATTGAGCGTACAGCGCTCGGAACAACATCGTAAAAAATAACTAAATCACATTCTGCTATATCTAATCCTTCTTCGCCAACGCTCGTCGCTATTAGCGTGTTGTAAACTCCCTTTTTAAAGTCGTCAAGAAGGCTAATTTGTTCCTTTTGAGTTAAACCTTTATCAGATGATTTACTCTGTTGTCCAACGAATTTATGTGCCGATATACTCGGATCTGTTTTAAGAAATTTAACTATATTGTTAACGGAATCTCGAAAATGACAAAACACTAAAATTCTTGAATCACTATTTCCAAAAATCTGATTATGTAGAATTTCCGCTAATTTCTCTAGTTTAGGATGTACAACTCCCTTTACTTTGTTAGATTCAATTAACTCAATAACGCGTTTAATGTCAGGATCTCTTAGGAGTTCTTTTAACGATTTATTTGCTGTATTTTGTTTTATCTTTTCTACGTTTTTTTTCATGTAATCATCTAAAGCGCTCAATCCCTGAGTTTCTATCAGTTCTTCCATATGAGAAAGCCTTATAGCATTTGCATTATATTTTTTAGCTGTAAATAATTGGAACTTCTCGTCGTCAGTTCTAGACTTCGAAATCCTCCCATTGATTACTTTATCTAAAGCTAATAAATTCTTTCTTGTAACTCTAGAGATGTCTGATGTATTCAATAATTCTTTTTGCTTTAACCATTTATAAATTGTTCTTAGTTTTTCTGAAATAATTTTTTTAATATCTAAAAACTCGCTTGGAAGCTTAACCTTAATCCACTCGTTATCGACTTTATAAATGTAAGGTTTAACATCTGAATCAAGATCTGTTCTAATTTCAAGGTGATCGATAAATAAATTATTTTTTATTTCATTAATCTTCCCTTCCGTCGATCCTGGACTTGCAGTAAGCCCTAATATTTGAGGATTTTTCGAGGATTCCATGTACTTTTTAGCAATAAAACAATATGCGTAATCCCCAACAGCGCGATGGCATTCATCGAAAATAATTAAACTAACACTATCTATTGAATAAAGATTTGAAATTACATCATTTTGGAGCACTTGTGGCGTCATAAAAGCGACCTTTAAATCATCCCATAATACTTTCCTTTTTTCTGGTGAAGTCGTTCCTGTAATTGCTTTCAAGCTTTGAGAAGGGATAACAGTTAATCCTAAGAACGATTTATAATGTTGATTAACTAACGGTTTGGTCGGAGCTAAAAATATCACTTTTGAATTGGGTTTTTCTGTTAATCTCTGTACCGCTAACATTAAGCCTATAATCGTTTTTCCTAGCCCCGTAGGAATAACCACTAAACAGTTGGTGTTTAGGCAATTAATAAATATACTTTCTTGATAAGCTCGCCTTAAGACTGTATTTTCTTTAATTAATGGGTGAGATATATACTGTTCTTTTTTCGATATAGAGATCACCAGAAAATATCGTTCTAAAAGGCTTTTTACAGTTATGTTTTTAGTATATGTTTTAAAGTTACAGAGTCTATAGAATCTCTTAAATTATATTAATAATTAGTTAATAGATATTTTTGAACGATTCTTAATAATTACAGATATTAACGGAGAAAGTCCATTATTGATTTTTGCTTCTCTAATTTTTTTAAAAATGGATTATATACATATTTTGGAATATCGGATGAGAGATATTTTATTTAGTAATCTCTTCCTGAAAACTATTAATTGTATTCCTATTCCAAATATCTGAATAGATTTTATTAGCGTTTTCATGACTCATTTCTTTCTTTAAATTTATCAAAATATACTTTCTTATTGTATTTCTATTTAAATTATATTTTCTTGCTAAAGAGCCTAAGGAAGGAATCAGATTTAAGTTAGAAGGATAATGTTTGTTTATAAGACAAATCAAATTATTACACATATCTTCAACATTTTCTTGATCCTTATCCTTCTGTTTTACATCAGATTTATCCATATGTAATGAATTATAATTTACTATTTAATCTCATAGTGTATTAATATTTATTAAATCGCTATTTAAAATAAGATAAATTTAGTGTGCAAGGAGGGAGTCGAACCCCCGACCGACGTGATCTACATAAAGAATTAATGTAGATTTACACGGTGTGAGCGTGTCATCATACCGAGCTAGACCACTTGCACTTGATATTTAATTCAATTCCTTAAGTTATAAATATTTTATCACTAAATTCAAGGTTTCTTACTGAGGTTTATTAATTAAATCCAAAAAAGTTTTATTTTATATTACATTTCAAAATTTAATTACTATTTCTATGGTTTATGCTATGTCTTCTTTTTTAGAGTCTCGTGAATTGAGAAAGTTGTATAAAGAAGTTCGAAAAGATATCAAGATCGGTTTTATTTTTCTTTCCAGATACGAAAAAGCCCGCATCACAGGTGCAAGAGCACTTCAAATTTCATACGGCGCCCCTATATTAATAAATAAGCCTAAGGATTTAATAGACCCAATTAAGATAGCCTTGCTTGAACTAAAATCTAAAATTTTACCCTTAACAATTCGACGGGAGTATCCTTCAGGAGAATATCAAGATATTCCTATTAATAAATTGATTCTTAAAAAAGATTAATGCATTTTAGATATTCGTAGGAATCAATTTGCTTAAATGAATAATTAGATCATTGTGTTCTTTAATATTTAAATTTAAAAAGATTTTTTGATTAAAATCCTTATTATTTGGATTATTAATACAGAAGAAAATTGTGTATTGTGATCTTCTTTTTTGAATAGATGCTATTTTGAAATTGTTTAAATCTATAAACATCACATCTTTTATTCGATATAATATGTCGGGGGAAAATTTAGAGTCGTCAATCAAAAAACTATATTTTAATTCTTTTTGAATCCATCTTCTATTAGTTAATATATATATTTCATTATAGTTCTTTAGGTCAATTAATTTCAAATCCAATTTCTTGTTATATTTTTTAAACTCTCGAAAGAAATCACCAAGTACTATTATTATACCAGTATAAAAGATAGATAAAATGCTTAAATAAATAATAATAGGATTAACTTCAATATTTGTGTTAAATATATAAAAAGTTCCTTCCCAACCAGGGATATACCAAAAGAATAGAGCGATACTAGTTATTAGAATTCCTAAAAGAGATATTACTAACGGAATTCTTATCAAATAGTTTTTTACTTGACATTTTTTCCATAAAATGTATTCGTCGTCTTGTAAAAATTGTTTTATTCGCTCCATTACCCTTCAATTTTATTGAATTCTATATTTCCCTCTTTCTGTAAGAATGTATACCGTATTTCCTTCGACTTGCTCTGTTTCTAAATAACCCTTAGAAATTAAAACATCTAGAATTTTTTCTAAATCTGCTTTTTTAAATGGCTCAATACCTAACGGTATTCTACTTTGATTAACAACGATCGCGATGCGTGTAAGAAACATTCTTTTACTCATAAACGATTCAAGAACTGTAAGCTCGTCGTTAGAAAGTCGTTCAAATTGGTCGTGCTCTAAAATTTGATCTTTAAGAGATTTGGCAAGATTGATTGTTTCTTGACTTGCTTCTTGTTTCTTTACTTCGACGTGTTTTAATTGTACCAAATCTTTTGCAACTGGTGATTTTTTATTTTGAGACATTTGCTCTAAGTAATTGCGAATTTTTTCTTTATCCCCTACTTCTTTTTTCGAATTCTCATCTTCGTTTTTATTCTCCATAATAATACGATAAGGAATTTAATTATAAAAACTTATATTCAATTAATGAAAAAAGTTTTAAAGTTAAAAACCGGAGAAACCATTATCATTAGACACGTTAACGAATCAGATATTGACGGAATTTGGAATAATTTCAACATAGTTGTTAATGAAGGGATATATCTTCCCGTTTTATTCCCGGTAAGATCTGAATTCGAAAAACAATCGTGGTATAAGAATATTAAAAAAGAAAGAGAAATATGTATTGTAGCTGTCCACCCAAAATTAAAAAATCCACACAATATCCTTGGTCAATGTGAAATCTCAAATCTTGAATGGGATGCTGCCACTCACGTGGGCAAACTAGGTATAATTATACAAACAAACTTTAGAGATTTGGGTATTGGCTTTAATTTAATTGATGAAGCGATTCGAGAATCTAAAAATCTAAATAATAAAGAAAAAATTATCTTAAGTTGTTTTTCTAACAACAAAAGAGCTCTATATCTTTATAAAAAAATGGGTTTTCAAATAATAGGTATAAGAAAGAAACAATTTTACATGGGTTCTAAGTATTACGACGAAATCCTATTGGATTTGTGGATAGATGACTATTTAGCACACAACCCTTAAATTCTTTCGAAATTAAAAGGGATTTCTTTACGGAAATCGAGTTCTCTTTTGATAGATTTCCCAACTTTCGGGAGTTAACGGATTTTCGTTTAAAAAAATAAAGTTCAAATTTTTTAAATTATCAATATAACTTAGTTTAAAATCTTTAATATCGTTGTTTTCTAAAAAAAGAATAATTAAGCTCTCTAGATTATTTATTCCTTCCATCTGCTTAATACGATTTTTATCAATAAATAGTTCTTGAAGATTTTTAAGATTTTCCAATCCATTAAATGTTTCAATTTTATTGTTAGAAATCTCTAATTTATTTAATTCTGTTAGATTATCTAAATTTTCAATATTCTTAATAATATTATTGGATAAACTTAAAACTTTTAAGCTCAGCAAGCGCTCTAACCCCTGAATATGAGCAATCCGATTATCGTTTAAATTTAAAGTAACTAAGTTCTCAAGTTTTTCTAAACCAGAAATTATTTCTATTTGATTAAAAGACAAAAAAAGAGTTTTTAAATTACCTAAATTATCGAGGTTTTTCAGTTTTAAAATAGCGTTATAGCTAAGATTTAATAGTACTAAATCGCGTAAATTATCTAAATTTTCAATTTTTGTAATTAAGTTCCGATCCAAAGATACTTTTTTTAAACTCCTCAAATCCAGATTTTCAATCTTATTTATTTTATTTGAAGATAAAGTGATTTCCTGGAGATTATTCAAGCTGTCTAAATTTTCAATCTTTTTAATTTGATTTTGTGATAAGTTTAAAGTTTTTAATTGTGTTAAATGGCTAAGGCCACGAATATTGTGGATGTTATTTCTTTGGAGCTGTAGATGCTCTAATTTAACAAGCTTATTAAATGCTTGAATGTCAGAAATATCATCCAACCTACTACCCTCACAATTTAATAGGATTATTAATCCTTCCCTTAATGTTACGTTATATCCACATGAATTTACGTAATAGTTGTAAAGAATTAAATTAAAGCAAACTTCTAATATTGAACCAGGAATAGGTGTATCGTAATTAGAATTAAATATTTCTTCAGGAAACTCATAAATTTTTTTCTTAAAACTTAATTTAATGGCTTTCTTCAAATAATCTTTAATAATTTTACGAGCTTTTTTTGTATCAATCGAGTTTAATGTTTCTACAGCAAAGAACTTTTGATCCATATTGTTTACATCATTTAGCGTAAACTCTAGAAGAGATACGAACTTTTTATGATAAAAATAGTTGTCTCGTAAGATGTTCCCTGATAAAAATCTGATTTCAAAACTCTCATCTGAAAGAAATAATTGTTCGAAAAATTTAAACTCCCTTCCCTCATCCATAGAAGAATAGAGGTTTAACGCGGTTTCCCTTAGATTGATATCATCTGAACTTACAATCCACTCTTTTAATATATCTCTTGCTGTTTCTTTACCAATTTGTTCCAAATTTTTTTTAACGTAATCAGGATTTAAATCCATCTTCAAATATTTAAATAAATGTTTGAAATCTTCTAATAAAGAATCGTATTGCTTATTTAAAATATATTCTTCAATTTCAGATATATATGAATTTTTGTTTATTAATTACTTCAATTCATTTTGTATACACAAATAGATTTTATTGTGATTTCAAAAGTTATTATTTGTTATACTAAATAAAAAATGAAAAAATTAAATGAAAAAATTATTTTGTGATTTTTCTGTATTAAAAGATATATAAACTTATTTTTATTAAAGAAATACCCTCCAAATATCTTAATTTTTTTGTAATAAAAAAAATTTATATATATCTAATTTATTATTATGATAATTTGAATTTGTTATAATTTGTCGATATTATTATACGCAAAAAAATAATATTGATAAGTGTATAAAAAATTTTGAATAAAATTAACAAGTAAATAAAAATTAAAAAGCTGAATATTATGGCAGAAGAAGAAAGTTTTTTAAACGCGAAAGCCTTAGTCGTTGACAACGGTACCGGAATTTCAAAAAACGGTTTCGCTGGTGAAGACCAACCTCGTTCTGTATTTCCAACTCTTATTGGCTATCCTAAATATGAATCGATAATGACCGATGTCGAACATTACACTCGAGAATATTACATTGGAGAGGAAGCTATGCAACTTAAAGGTGTTTTAAAGTTGATGTTTCCTGTAGAACATGGTATTATCGAAGATTGGACTGCTATGGAAAAGATTTGGCATTACACGTTCTACACCGACTTACGAATCGATCCTAGCGAGCATCCAGTTCTTTTAACTGAAGCTCCATTAAACCCAAGACCAAACAGAGAAAAAATGGCTGAAATAATGTTTGAAACATTCAACGTTCCAGCCCTTTACGTTGCGATGCAAGCGGTTCTATCTCTTTACGCCTCTGGTCGTACTACGGGATGCGTAATAGATATTGGAGATGGTGTCTCTCACGTCGTACCTATTTTCGAAGGTTTCGCTTTAAGTCATGCTATCCAAAGAATCGATCTTGCTGGCCGTGATATCACAACATACCTACAAAGATTACTCCGTCAAAAAGGGTATTCCTTTACAACTTCTGCAGAGAAAGAAATTGTTAGAGATATCAAAGAAAAACTCTGCTATGTAGCAATCGATCCAGAGAAAGAAATGATGCTTTCTAAGAAAGTTGCTGGAATGGAAAAAAGCTACATGCTTCCTGACGGAGAGACTATAAATGTAGGCGTAGAAAGATTTTTAGCACCCGAATGCTTCTTCAATCCATCAGTAATCGGGAAAGAGTTAGAACCTCTCGATGATGTAATTGTTGGTGCTATTACCGAATGTGATGTCGACCTTCGTAGAGACCTTTATGGTAATATTGTGCTTTCTGGCGGTTCAACAATGTTCCCTGGAATCAAAGAAAGATTAACCAAAGAAATTAAGGAACAGATTCCAGAGTCCGTTGATGTTAAAATCATTGCCCCTCCAGAGCGTATGTATTCCGTATGGATTGGCGGTTCAATCTTAAGCTCCTTGAAGACATTCCACAGAATGTGGGTTACTCGTCGGGAGTACAAAGAAATGGGCCCTCAAGTAATTCACCGCTGCTTTTAAGCCCTTTCGGGCATATACCTAATTTTTTTTGAATTTTTTATTTTTCTTTTTTATTATTTTTTCAATTCCTTAAATCAAATATGAAAATCTTACTAATTATCTGGATTGCTAAAGTTATTAAAAATACAAAACTTACATTGAAGTAGTATTTTTAAAAGTATTAATATCTTCAACACCGTTTAATTTTATCAAGATGTGATATTATGGAAGATAATGACGATTTAAGAAGTAAAATTGAAAGTATTAAAAAATGTGATTTTAAAGAAAAAGTAAAATTTTTGAATACTTTAAAAATAGAATTTGGTTCAAGAGTGGTTGACGAAGTTGATTCTCTTGTCAAAAAAGACACATTAGCGCAATGGCAAGACATCGCAAATTCAGAAGGGGATAATGATATTAATAAATTAGTTGATATCCTTTGGGAACAAATGTGCAAATCTGCTGGTTTTAAATTCACCGTTGAAAAGTTAGAAAAAGGAACCCAGATAAAAGTATCGTATTGTCCTTTAGTAGATACTGCAAAGGAATTTAAAGCAACTGATTGGGGGTATCATTTCTATTGTTTATCCGATTATAGTATTGTGGAAGGATTCAATTCAAATATTGGGTTTAGAAGAACTAAGACTTTAATGGAAGGCTGTGATTGTTGCGATCATTTCTATTTTATTAAAAAGAAATAACTTAAAAATAAATTTTTCTTTAATATCATCTAGATTCTCTAAAATAATTTTATCTTCATTACGAGAAATACCAATAATTTCATTATTCTTAAGCATTTGAAAAGGGTTTTATAAGATTAAACATATCCACATTTTTTAATAAAAATATTCAAAAAATTCCAATAAAGTAAAAAAAATTAAAATAATTTGTTTAATAATTAATATAATATAGGTAACACCAGAAATAATTATAGAAATCCAAGTAATATGCCTGAAAGTAGCGTTATTTTAAACGATCTTAACAAGGTTTTTATACCTTGTCGAACGGTATTAGAGATGGAAGCACTAACATCTTTGTTTTTAGAATATTATAACTACGATCTGATCAAAGAGGTTCCCAAAAGTCAACCATCAAGCCAAAAAATTATAGAAGCTTTTCGAATTTTAGAATGCAAACCTCTTGAGAGGATTATTGAATATTTTATAGATGTAGTTGTGCATAAACTCAAACCGATCGTAATGTATGCAAGGGACCATCAAGATCGATTTAGAATGGGAAATGTAGCGGCTTACACTAAAACGCGTATGTGTCTCTATCTAGCGCTGCATAGATTGAAGCTAAAGTTTTTGATCATAAATCATTTTATGAAGGAATTTAAAGAAAATAAATTTAAATTAAATATACCAGATGGACAAGAGGGTTTAGGAGCTCACGCGTTTATGGCTTCTTTCTATAAGGACTACACTCATAAGAATAAAATGAATCTTAGATTAATGCTTTCAACAAAAAGAGTTTCAGAAAGAGTTAGTAAATTAATAGATATTAAGGACATTGTAACTAACGAGGATATTATTTACGCGATAACTTTTAAAAAGTTTTTAGATGACAAGAATCGAATTAAATTTATTATGAGAGAAATTAAGGCTTCTCTATTCGTATGCAAAGTCATGTTCGCACAAATGGATGTTCTTAGCCCTTTTACCGTTGGTAAAGAGACTATGATCGATGCTGAAGAAATTATGTTAAGCCAAGATTTTATACCAGTACTAATACCGGCGATTTCAAATTGTTATTTAGGGAATAATCGAGCTCAACTTGAAGATTTATTTCAAGCTTACGAATTTATGATGAAAAGAGTATTGGAAGGACTTAATTATGCCATAGAAATCGCTTCAGGGGGTCAAATAATTCTCGATTTAGATGATACGATATACAATTCGGGAAACATCTTCGATATTTAAGTAATATGTTGAAACTTACGCGATAGAAGAATATAATAAAAAGTAAAAATTTGAACTTAATTCATATAAATTACTGTCGCTCTTTTAAAGCCTTTGCATATCTCTCGTATTTCCTTTTGCCAAAACCTATTACTTTAGCTAACATTTCTGACTTTTTGACGGATGTGTTGAATTCGTTTGGCTCTTTAATATAACCTTCTTTTAAAGCATTGTTGTAAATTTCTTCGCCAATTTTAGTTCTTATCACAGTCGTAGTGAATCCATCTTGCGAGCCCAAACCCCCAAATGATATGTCTGCGTAAACATTGGAAAAGTCTCGGCAAGCTAAACAAGCTGCTCTAGTAATTCCTCCCAATTCGTTAAAATCTATGTGGATAGTTTTCTGATTTTGAAGCGTTAATATAAGATTTTCTTTGATATTCATTTTTTCAACTTCGCTAAACAAGAAGTGAAATTTTTTTTCCAATTCTTCTCGACCCTTAATGCTAAAAGAAAAATTAAAATTACAAAATAGCCCTATAGTATATTTTATTATGTGTGCCGGTAAAATACTCAATTCTTGCATTTTCCTAATAGACATAATTTGGCAAGGGGTACCAACGACTGCAATGCTCATCATATCCGCGCTAACGACTTTTTTTAATTTAGCGATTGTAGGAATGAATGTATTATAGTTTTCTAAACCAACAACTCCTTGAGATAAATCAAAATGAGATCCTGCTGCTTCTATTAATTCTTCTTTAGTTGTCGCAAAGAAGGGTACTCGGTTAAACGGTCCTTCCTTTTTAGAAACGATTGCCCCATTTATTAAATTACGATCTAATAAATAACTAAGAATGGCAGTGACCGCACCTCCATCGGTTGCGTTCTTTAGAATTTCTTCCGAATTAGCTTGACTTGAAGTTATTTTAGCCCAATTACCTATTGATACTTTGTAATTGAATCTATCATTTAACTCATTATCCAATACATGGGTTTGAGGACAAATTAAATAACAAATACCACATTTTAAGCAATTATCTTTATTATAATATATAGGAGGTCCGGATTCAGACATCTCGATTGCTTTTATCTCGTGTGCTGAGCAAAAACTCACGCATCCTCCACATTCTCCACAGATTCCAAGTTCGTGAACGTCTTTTATTAAATCATCAAAAGATTTTGGTAAAACTTCGTCAACCATTTTTTAACCTACCTTTTTTTTATTTTTCTTTTTATTTGAAATTTTTTTAATTTTTTAATATTCGGATGGCAATTTTTTAAGCTCTGCCAAAGAAAAAACGGGACCATCGATACAGACGAATTTATTGCCAATATTGCATCTCCCACATTTTCCAATTCCACACTTCATCCTCATTTCTAAGGAATTTAGTATCTGTTCGTCATTAAATTTTAATTCTTCTAGAACGGCTATCGTCGTTTTAATCATGATTGGGGGGCCACACACTACAGCTATAGCGTTATCCGAAGAAGGGGCTACTTCTTTTACAATTGCGGCTACGAAACCTACTTTTTCTTTCCACCCTTCCTCTTCGCGATCAATTGTTAAAACCACTTCGATATCGTCGTGTTTTTTCCATTCTTCTAAAACATTGCGGTACAAAACTTCGCTGGAGTCGCGATTTCCATAAATCACTGTGATCTTCTTGTAATCCTTTCTGTGCTTCTCGTCTAACAAGTAAATAACGAGGGACCTTAAAGTCGAAAACGCGAACCCCCCACCAATAACCACAATATCCTTACCCTTCATTTCTTCAATAGGCCATCCGTTTCCAAAAGGACCTCTTACACCTACAACATCTCCAATATTGCAGTTGTGAAATTCCGATGTTACAGTTCCCATCTTTTTTATTGTAAATTTAATCGAGCCTTCTTCAGTAGGAGATGAGGCAATTCCTATAGGTGATTCACCCTTTCCAATTAAGCTTATTTCAGCGAATTGTCCAGGAATATAGTTGAATTTATTATAATCTTCTTCTTTCTTAAATTCTAATTCAAGAGTTTTAATGTCATTTACTTTGTTTTCAGAAACAATATTTTTTACAGTGGTTAACGTTGGAATATAAAGATTAGGCACTCACATTCTCCTCCTCTTTTGGTTTTATATTATTTATTTTATTAATTATTGTTCTGAGGTCGTTATTAACTGGGCATACTTGGATGCATCGTCCACACCCCACACATCCAATTATATCGTAATTCAAGGGGTAATAACTAAATTTGTGTAATATACGATTTCGACATCTCTCAATATTACTATTGCGGGGATTGTGACCGCTCGTATGAAGTGTATAAAGGCAGAATTGGCAAGTATCCCAGATTCTTATTCGTCTGCCACGATTCTTGTATTGATCATTCTCATCGATAACATCAAAACAAGTACATGTAGGGCATAAAAACGTACATGATCCACACCCTAAACAATTTTCGCTAACTTCTTTCCAAATTTCGTTGCCAAAATTACTTTCTAAAATCTTACTCGTGTTAGTTAGATCTAATTTTGTGGTTATTAAATCTTCTGCCTTCTTTGCTAATTCTTGTGCATTTTTTACATCCGCTTTAGAAGCTTTTGAAAGCCACGATAATTTTTGGATTAATTTAATTCCTTTATCAGTTATACCTTCTACTAAATATTTTTCGCCTAAATCTACTAAAAAGATATCCATATCATCTTTTTGGAAGGGATGTCCTTCAATCGACGTACAAAAACACGTGCTTTTTGGAGAATTACAACCAATTCCTATTATTAAGCTATTTTTTCTTTTTTTTAAAAATATCTCATCTTGGAAATCTCCAAAAGCAAAGAATTTTTCTAACAGATCAAAACTATGAGCGTCGCACGGTCTTATGCCAAAAAGAATGTTTTTTTCGTCTAAGTCTTTTCTATCTTTAATTTCTGTAACATTTTTACCATCTGTTTCAAATTCAAAAAGAACTTCCATTTGTGGAAACAAAATTTCTTTTGGAGGTATTTTAGAATTGAAATAATTTAGTTCAATTTCTTCTGGGTTTGTAATTTTTCTATAAGCAATATAACCTTTTTCTTTGACGGGAGCAAAGAAATTATATTCTCCTGATAATTCTTTATATAACTTTGCGACCTGGTCTTTCATTAAAATCATTTCTTCCATTTTCTCACCACCTATATTAATCCTCTTCCATCATAAATTCTTCTTTATCATCCATTCTAAACGACATCATTGGAGGTACCGTTTCTTTATCTATACCTGAAGTAAAGTTATATCTTCCTTTAACAATTTTCTCTAATTTTCTCGTTATTAAATTCAAATCTATACCCATGGGGCAAACGCTACTACAAGCGCCACAAGCAACACATCTACCCGCTAAGTGCATAGCTCGATTAAAATGAAAAGCAAAAATATCTGGAAAATCAGTTGTTTTTCCAAACCAAATGGGTTTATTTTGGTCCACGAAACACAGATTGCAATAACACATCGGACACACTTCTCTGCAGGCATAACATCTCGTGCATGCGCTTAAAGTATCTTTAATATATGCCCATTTTTCTTCAGAAGTTTTAGATTCAAAATCAGAAATATCGTTAAAATCATCTTCAATAACAGGATTTTCTAAGCATTCTCCTACGCATGAACCATCCACGTTAGGAGGGGCTTTAACTTTACACACTTTACATAATTCGTTCATATATTCGTCGAAAGGAAATGTTTCTTCAAAATCTCTTCCCTTTACGATAATATTATTACCCAAAATAGAGGTTTCTAATATTTCTCTTTCTCCAATTTCCTTCTCAATTCTTTTTCTGTTTATTATTCCATTACAGGAAATTCCTATCATTTTAATGTTATCAAAATTAATTTGATTCTCGACGGCTAAGTGAATTAGCGCTCTTCCAACGCAACCTTTTGCGACAATCCCAACTTTCAGTTTTTGACCCTCATCGTCGTATAGCGTAGGAATTCTAGGAGCTAAATAATTAGCCAAATTTACATAACATAAATTATTCCACAATAATTTATCCACATCTTCTTCATTCGTAATGAAAACTGGTGAAGAGCTTAAGGGCACCGTTCCCTTTGAATAGCCGATAATAACATCAACTTCCTTTTCTCTAAGTAAATTCCTTGCTAATTCTTTAATCTTATTTCCGATGTCTTGGTTTTCTGATTCGATATCTCCCACTTTTTATCACCATTTTTTCTCAAATTTTTTATTTGGTCCCAATTTTCTAACCAACTTGGTGGTCTTTCTTATCAAAACAGCAAATCGTTCGCCTTCAGCAGCGGAAGCCCACATAAAATTAACTCTATCTGGTTCAATTCCGAAAAATTCCAACAGATCCTTCAAAATTCCAAACCTTCTTCTAGCTACTAAATTTCCTGTTAAATAATGACAATCTCCAGGATGACATCCAGAAACCAGAACTCCATCCCATCCATCTAATAATGCTTTTACTATAAAATAAGGGTTTATTCTACCTGAACATGGAACTCTAACTACTCTAATATTTGGAGGGTATTGAATTCTACTCACTCCTGCTAGATCTGCTCCAGCATAAGAACACCAATTGCATAAAAATGCTAATATCTTAGGTTCCCATTCATCATTATTATTTTTCAATTGTTCTGATTCACTCGTAATTTCGTTCATTTTATTAATTCCTCCCAGTTATCATTGCAAATATTTGTTCACCTGTAAAACCGCGAATATCAATGGCCGCACACCTGCAATTACCGGCACACGCCCCACATCCTTTACAGAGTGCTGAATTTATATATGCAACTCTACCGAATCGCCTATCGTCGATTAATTCAATAGCATTATAGGCGCAATTATCAATACACATCCCACATCCAGTGCAACGAGCCATGTCAACCTCTCCAATTTTTCCTTCAACCTCGATCTCGTCTTTAGAGAGAATTGTACAAGCCCTTGCAACAGCTGCGTTAGCTTGAACAATAGAATCCTCAATTGTTTTTGGACAATGTGCTAATCCAGCCACGAATACGCCTTCTGTAGCGAAATCTACTGGACGCAATTTAACATGGGCTTCTAAAAAGAAATTATCGTCGTTTAAAGGAACTTTTAACATCATTGCTAACTCCTCGTTATCCTCGCGTTTTGCTATAATGCCCGCACTTAAAACTAAAAGATCGGATTCAATCGTAATTTCTCCCATCTTCGCAGTCTTTAATTTAACTTTTAACACTGAGCCTTCTGAAATTATTTCTGGAGGATCATTTTCTTCGTATCTAATGAATATTACTCCTTTTTCTCGCGCCTCACGATAATACTTTTCTTTAAACCCATATGTTCTTATATCCCTAAATAAAACTACAACTTCAACGTTTGGATTTTTCTGTTTTGCTAAAAGAGCGTTCTTTATAGCTTCAGCACAACACATTTTGCTGCAATAGGGATGCTCGTCATTTCTAGAACCAACACACTGGATCATAACTACCGATTTTTTATCGTTAATATTATTAGAAGTGTTTAAAAGTTTTTCAAATTCTGATTGTAGAATTACTTTGTTATTCTGACCGTATAAATACTCTTTAGGTTGATATTCTTTGGCTCCTGTAGCTACAAGCACCACCCCGTGTTCAAATTCTGCTTTCTCTTTTTTTGGACCGTGGATAACTGTAGTTTTAAAATTTCCAATATAACCATCAATAATTTCAATTTCTGCTTGAGTAAAAACACGGATTAATTTGTTTGAATTGATTTTTTCAATTAAATCTGATATAAATTCTTGAACGTTGCCACCTTCAAGCGTGTTATATATATGTCGAGCAAATCCCCCTAATTCTTTTTGTTTTTCAACCAAAAACGTCTCATATCCTTGCGTTGCAAAATTAAGTGCAGCAACCATTCCACTAATTCCACCGCCAACTATTAAAGTTTTTTGCGTTACAGGTAATTTTATCCTTTCGATAGCCTCAATATTTCTTGCTTTATTTACAGCCATCCTCACGAGGTCCTTTGCTTTTTCGGTTGCTTTGTCCCACTCGTTCATGTGAACCCAAGAACATTGATCTCTGATATTTGCCATTTGAAATAAATATCTATTTAAACCCGCTTCTCTAATTGTTTCTTGAAACAAAGGTTCGTGAGTTCTTGGCGTACAAGAAGCAACAACAACGCGGTTAAGGTGATATTCCTTTATTGCATCTTTTATTAATGTTTGAGTATCTGCAGAACATGTGTATAAATTATTATCAGCTAACACTACATTTGGAAGACTTTTTGCATATTTGGTAACTTCTGGTACATCTAAAAACCCCCCTATGTTAATTCCACAGTAACAGATAAACACACCAATTCTGGGTGGTTGACCTCTTACAAATATCTCCGGAGGAAGCGATTTTTCTGTTATTAGCGTACCTTTTTTTTCGTATAAAAGTTGATTAACGCAACCAGCAGCAGCGCTAGCTTGCGTAACTGTATCCGGAATGTCTTTTGGCGAAGAAAAAGCACCACAAGCAAATATTCCAAGTTTTGATGTTTGTACGGGGTTAAAAACATCTGTCATAGCAAAATCATATTCATTTAATTCTATACCAAACTTCTCCGCAAGATATTTAGCGTCGTTAGGCGGATTTAAACCAACAGCAAGTACTACCATGTGATAATCTTCTTCTACTACCGTACCGTCTTCAGTTTCATATTTAATTCTTAAATCTTTCGTTTCTGGTACTTCGGTTACTGAAGATACACGGCTTCTAATATAGCGAACGCTATATTCTTCTTGTGCTCGAATAATGTATTTATCAAAATCTTTACCATATGCCCTTACATCCATGCTAAAAATAGTTGGCAGTATTTGATGCATGTGTTCATGGGCAATTACTGCTTCTTTTGCTGTATACATACAACATACTGACGAACAATAGGGCTTTCCTTTACCTGTATAATCACGAGAGCCTATACATTGGAGGAATGCAACCTTTTCGGGGACATCCCCATCCGAGGGCCGTAAAACTCTCCCCGCGTAAGGGCCGCTAGCACTTAAAATCCTTTCAAACTCTATGCTCGTAACTACGTTCTTATACTTTCCATACCCATAAAGGTTACCTTCTGGAGGAATGTATTCGTCAAACCCAGGAGCTAATATTACTGCACCAACGTTAATTTCGACTTCCTCGTCTTTTCTATCGTATTCTATGGCTTTTGCTTTGCAGACTCCTTGACATATTCCACAACCTATACAATAATCCTTATCAATAGCAAATACGAGAGGTACTGCTTGAGGATATTTAACTGATGTTGCTGCGTATTTCGCTAAACCTTCGTTGAAGACGTCAATCGCTTCAACAGGACACTCGCGACCGCACACTCCACAGCCAGTGCATTTTTCTGGGTTAATAAATAACGATTTTTTTAGTACTTTTATCGTAAAATTTCCAGCTTCTCCTATAACATCTTGAATTTCACAATTAATACTCAAATCTATGTTCTGGTGTCGCCCAGTTTCTACTAACTTAGGGCTTACAATACACATCGCACAATCGTTCGTAGGAAATGTTTTATCCAACTGTGCCATTACACCACCAATACTCGTCGTGGATTCAATCAAATAAACTTTGTATCCCGAATCTGCTAAGTCTAATGCCGCTTGCGAACCTCCAATTCCAGCGCCTACAACCATTACTGCTCCAATCTTCTCCATAATCTTATTTCACCCATAACCTCATAAATATTGGTGTATTTCCTTTAATTTCTTGAAAGTCAACTAGACCGCGAGTTTTCAAAGTTATTACGTGCTCCAAAACTACACTCGGATCAATATTTAACTCGACTGCTAAATCTTTTACCGAGTTCGAATCCTTTTCTAAAGCAACTAAAACTCGGTGCCGTTCAAATTCATCTTTTATCGCTTTATCCATTAAAATGTTAAACCTTTCCTCAATGATTTGTTCCCCATAGACATTTTCACTTTCAAGTAGGGTTTTCTCTCTTCCTACTAATGCTCGCATCCTACTATTACCTGCAGCTAATTTTATTGCTTTAAGTTTATCGAGTATGTCTTCGTCGGGTTTCCCTCCACTTAGGGGTGAAGGACCTAATTCTTTAATGTGCTCAATGAATTCGGTTACAACCTCACCAAATCTAATACCTTCCGAAGCAGAAACCCAATCTAATCTCACTCTTTTATCAAAGTTAATAGCTTTAAGAAATTTTTGTGTCATATCAAATTTGGTTATTGCTTCGTAATTTCCTTCAAGATAATGGCAATCTCCGGGGTGACATCCCATTACAAAAACTCCATCGATTCCTAATTCGAAAGCGTGAAAAATAAATTTAGGGTCAACTCGACCGCTACACATAACTCTAATTACTCGCATATTCGTGGGGTACTGAATTCTACTAACGCCTGCTAAATCGGCACCAGCGTAGGAGCACCAATTACATAAAAAGCCTAAAATTTTGGGTTCAAAACTCATCTTTATTGACCTCCAAAAGCTTCAATTTCAGAAAAAATTTGATCGTCTGTAAAATGTCTTATCACAATTGCTTGATTCGTGCATGTTGCACCACACACTCCGCATCCTTTACATAATGCTTCTATAATTTCAATCTCGTCCTTTTCATTTTTGATAATTGCATTAAAAGGACAAACTTTAATACATATTTCGCAACCACTACACAGACTTTTATTATATTCGGGTAAACTTGAAGTTGCTCCGTCTACTTCGAGCGATTCATGAGACAAAACTCTGCTTGCCCTAGCCGCAGCAGCATATCCTTGAGTAATAGCTTCTGTTATATCTACGGGCCATTTAGCCGAACCACCAATATAGATCCCATCTGTGGCAAAGTCGTTAGGACGTAGTTTTACGTGTGCTTCCAAAAAGAATTTGTTAGCTTCTAAAGGGACCTTTAACTTTTGAGCAAGTTCTTTGTTATCGTTATTCGCAACTAACGGCGTTGATAACACAAGTAAATCGTATGGAAGGATCAATTCTTCCCCCATGTATTCGTTAAATACTTTTACTTGGTTTTCTTCTACAGTTGGTACTTTATCAAGACTGTATTTAATAAAGAGCACGCCTTGTTCCCTTGCGTCTCTATAATATTTTTCGTAATCTGTTCCAGGAGTATACAAATCTCTAAATAAGATCGTAATATTTGCTTCAGGATTTTTCTCTTTAATAACTAAAGCATTTTTTAAAGCCGTCATGCAACAAACGCTTGAACAGTATGGACGTTCGTCAATTCGAGAACCTACGCATTGTATCATTACAAAATTATTTGCTTTTACGTCGTTATTAATAAATTTATACTCTAATTCAAATTGCGTGATTCTTTTTTTACCGTCGTAGCCATATAAATCGTTAGGCGTAAAAAGCGAAGAACCTACAGCAACTATTATAGCACCTACGGACAATTCAATTTTTTTACCGTTTTGTTCTACTTCTACCTCGAAATTACCCACAAATCCATCAATATTTTTAACTATAGTAGATGTTAAAACTTGCAAATTTCGAGCATTTTGAACGTTATTTTTAATTCTATCTAAAAAATCTGAAGCGTCTAATTGATGAGGAAAGAGTTTATGTAGCGAATTTAACCTTCCCCCTAATTTATCTTCTTTTTCAATCAAATAGGTTTGAAATCCTTGTCTGCTTAAATTAAGAGCCGCGCTCATTCCAGCGACACCTCCACCAATTATTAAAGCGGACGGATTAACACTTACCATTATTATGTCTAGCGCTTCAAGCTTTACGGCTTTAGCAGTTCCCATCCTAATTAAATCTTGAGCTTTCTTATAAGCTTCCTCGGGTTGCTTTTGGTGTACCCAAGTACATTGATCGCGAATATTAACAAAGTTAAAGAGATATTTATTTAAGCCCGCTTCGGAAACGCAATCTCGGAATAAAGGCTCGTGAGTTCTTGGCGTACAAGATGCTACAACAACGCGATTTAAATTGTGTTCTTCGATTGCCGCCTTAATACTCGCTAAACCGTTTTCTGAACAAGTATAGAGGTTATCCTCAGCATAGGCAACACTTGGAAGACTTTTCGCTTCTTCAGCTAAAGCCTTACAGTCTATCAAACCGCCTATATTAGAACCGCAGTGGCATACAAATACTCCCACCCTTACATCTTCAATATCTTTCTTTTTTTCTTCTGACATTTTTTAGCCTCCTCTAATTACTTCTGCTGCTCTTGCTGCCGCACCGCTCGCCTCAGAAACCGAGCGAGGTATATCCATTGGCTCATGTACGCATCCGCACGTGAAGATACCCCCCTTACTGGTTTCTGTTGAGTCAAAAGGAGGCGTCTTAACAAATCTATACTCGTTTAATTCAATACCTAAAACTTCTGACATTTTCTCAATTCCCTCTGGCGGGATAATACACGTGGCTAAAACTGCTAAGTCCACTTTTAATTCTATTATCTCTCCACTGTCCAAATCTTCATACGCTATAATCGGATTTTCTTTATTATCGATGGTAATTTGAGCAATTTTACTCTTAATATATTTAATATTATAATCATTTTCGCCCCTTTGAATAAAAGATTGAAAGCCTTTACCCCCTGCTCTCATGTCTATATAAAAGACGTACGACTCCAGTTCGTTGTTATGCTCGTAAGCTATCATAGCTTCTTTAGTTGTGTACATACAACAAATTGACGAGCAATACTTTCTACTTCTATCGTTTCGCGAACCGATACATTGCAAATAAGCTATTTTTTTTGGTTTTTCGCCGTCAGATAGTCGTTTTACGTGCCCCTCTTGAGGTCCAGAAGCGCTTAACAATCTTTCGAACTCTAAGGCGGTAACGACGTTTCTGTACTTTTGATAACCGTAATTTCTTAAAACTTCATTATCAATATCTTCGATCAAACTATAACCCGTAGCAACGATGATAGAACCAACGTTATTCAATTTAATATGTTGATCTTGTTGCTCAAAATCAATTGCTTCCCTCTCACAAACTTTCTCGCAAATTCTACACGCGTTCTTTGTAAACCATAAGCAATTGTCCTTATCAATCGTCATTATAGCGGGGACTCCTTGTAAGTAATACATATAAATAGCTCTTCTTTTTCTTAGCTGACGGTCGAATTCATCTATTACCCTCATTGGGCATTTTTCTGCGCAAACACCGCAATTTATACACTCATCTTCTTTAACATAGCGTGCGCGCCGTAAAATTTCGACCGAAAAATTACCGCTTTCACCCTCCACTTTCTGAACTTCTGAATACGAATAGAGCGTAATGTTTGGATGTCTGTAACATTCTGATAATTTAGGGGCTAATATGCAGATCGAACAATCGTTAGTAGGAAATGTTTTATCTAATTGGGCCATTCTGCCCCCAATATTTGGTTTCTTTTCTACCATATCTACATGTATTCCCATATCTGCTAAATCTAGTGCTGCTTGAATTCCTGCGATCCCACCACCAATAACTAAGGCACTCTTTGAGTTTTTTTCCAAATTTACTTCACTCACTATTAATTTTAATTTCAATTTTAATAAAGGTTAAACATTAAACCCTATACTTTCGAACAATTCATTTGGTTTAATTCGATGAAAGTTAAATCCTAATTCTTCCGGTTTAAACCCAAACGATAAAGCCATCAACTCAGACAAATAAAAAATAGGAATTTTATATTCAGAATTATTTCTCTTGTTAAGTTCTCTCTGATTAAACTCAAATTGTTGGTAACAAGCAGGACATACTACGACAACGCAGTTAGCGCCAGCTTCGTTAATCGCTTTCAATTTATTATCTATCATTTGCAAAGATAAATCCCTATCAGACTTATCAAGAGGATTTCCACAACACTCCATTTTTAGCTCGTATTCTACGGATTCCGCTCCTAATGTCTTAACGATTTCATCTAAAGTTACTGGTTCAAATGGGTCGTCCCATTTAATAAACTCTGAAGGTCTTAAATAGTGACAACCGTAATGAATGGCTACCTTAAAACCTTCTAAAGGTTTTTCTATGGTTTCTTTAACTTTTTCTAGATTTTCATAAAGAACTTGAGCAAAATGTTTTACCTCTGTTTTGCCCTCGTATGTCTTTCCAATCTTTTTTAAATATTTGTTAACTTTTTGCTTAGCTTCTATATCCTTATTTATAAAATGATTTACGCCTTTTAATGTTTCAACGCATCCTGAGCAAAAAGATATAACTCCTCCATTATTATCGCACAAACTTAAATTTCTTGCCCCCAAAGCTAACCACGTTTCGTGGTCAATTAGCTCAATCCCAGTGGGATCAGGACAACAGCTAAACCCGTCAACATCCCGCAACTCAATACCAAGTTTTTCAAAAACTTTTCTTGAAGATAGCTCTAAATAAGGTAATCTCGCCGGAATAACGCAACCCAAAAATAAATCGTACGCCATTTCATTCGCCCCCCTTCAAGATATTTTTTTCAAAATTAGTCTCTCTCATTAGAGTTCTAATCTCTTCCACTGATGCGAGTTTGATCTCTGGAAGACCTAATTTTTTGCGCCTCGCAACGATCGAATTTGAGTAAGGAATGGCAACTCCAGTATCATACACCGCTTTACCCTGCGAGTAAAACGCTTCGGGATATTTCTGCTCTTCAAAGCATAAGTTTTTTATTAAAGTAAATATCTCCGTTAATTCTACCTTTTGAGGGCACAACTCAACGCATTTTTGACAAGTCGAACACAACCAAGGGTTAGGATCTTGACTCTCAACTAACTTATCCTTTAGCCCTAATATTGCCTCTTCAATTATTTTTCTAGGATTGTACTTCCCATTTGTGAGTAAAGCAACAGGACACCCCCCAGAACACGTTGAACATTGATAACAATAACTCAACGACGCGTTGTGCTTGAGCACTTCGTTTCTAAAATTATAATTTACGACACTCATGTCAAATCCTCTTTTTCTAACCTTTTGTGTTTTTTAATTGTTTAACTAATTTAAATTTTATAAAAAAGAAATATTTTAATCAATAATTTATCACAATCCTTCACAATAAGATAAATTATAATGGAAAATCGACATTTCCATTCTAACCTAATTGGAATAGACTAACCTATTCAGATAATTTTTAAATTTGATTTTGTTTTTTTTTTATTACTCGAGATGCTTTTGAAGATCTATGTAAATTGGTATCTCTTCGCCCTTCTTCTTAATAACAACTCTTAAAAGCCCATCCTCTATAGACGTGCTGACTGGTTTTAACTCCTCTTCGGGCGCTTTTGGAGCGGCACCCTCTTCAGGACGTTTCGTCTTAGTCTTTAAGCACGTGCGTTGCTCGTTATAGAGAAAACAGTGAGAACAACAAAAACCTTCCGGCATATATCCCACTATTGAGCACTTATCGTAATTATCGCAATTACAGTTGTTACACATAAGCGTTTACCTCTATTTACCGATGATAGGGGTTACCTTTTCCTTTCTTGCTTCTACCTGAGTTTCAACTCGGATATGTTGAGAACTTGAGTCAAAAACCTTCGCTTTCATTCTAATAAAATTTTCGCACGAATGCCTATTTTCGTACCCTACGCAAAGTTCGCAACAAAACGCAATCGGTTGGTACCCAACAATCGAACATCGATCGTAAGCATCTTGACTACAATTACAGCTATTACACATTTTTAATTACCTCTCGATTTTTAGTGAATAATTGTCTGTGTTGGCAGGTTATTCCTGCTGAACTCAACTTCTCTTAGTGTTTGAAAGCATGTTTCCCGGTTTTCGTAAAAAGCACATTTAGGACAACAAAAACCTAGTGGAAAATACCCGACAATGGAACATTTTTCGTAGTTTTCGCAATCGCAACTATTACACATTTTTTATTCACTTTTATTATTTTTTTATTGTGAATTAATTCCCACAATTTTTTTACTATGATCATTATTAGATAAACTAGTATTTAAAACTAACTTTTTCGAACTTTTCGACTAATCTTTTTATCGATAACTATGATTTTGTTAGTTTAGGATAATGATTCCGATCAGAATTCATGCATTCGGTAACGAAGCAATTTTAACTGATCCAAATCACTGATTAATATAGAATACCATTATAATCTGTTTCAAAATGTAAAAAAAGTTCAAAAAAACCCAAATATATGAAACTTTTCGAAAAATAATCGCTATAAAATGGTAAAAATCATGAATTCCCTTGGACACGAATGTAACCAATGAACCTATTATTTTTAAAAATAACGAGTAGGAAGCGTGTTTTGATAGTTTTTAAAAATTAAAATATTTGAACCTAAAAAATATAATGTTAGAGTTTCGGAAGATAGTAAGAAAACTTTAAAGTATTTGTAGTTATTACCGTTTGAGTAGCTACAAAACATTGTTGAAAAAGTTTAACACTCTGCTAACTTTAATTATTTTTTTGGTTTAAATATATGTAACAATAAAAATGTTTGAGGAACGATGGATAAAAATATTGTTCTAATTATGGGATATCCTGCTTCGGGAAAAACCGTCCTTGCCAGAAAGTACGAAAAACAAGGCTATTGTAGGATAAATAGAGACGAGCTTGGCGGATCGTTGGATGGGCTAGTTCAGCACTTAGAACGCGAATATGCCGAGAACGGTACTTCTCAGTTTGTTTTGGATAACACCTATCCCACCGTAGAGTCCCGCCAGTCTATTATCAAATGGGCCGGTAACAACGATTTCGAGATTCGGTGTAAATATATTGATATTGACGTCGGAGATGCGTTGTATAACGCTTCTAAACGATTGATCGATACTTACGGGAGGTTATTGACTCCTGAAGAGATTAAAAAGAGTAAAGAGGTAGGTGTATATCCTCCAGTAGTAATCTATAAATATAGAAAAACGGTAATACCTCCAAAAACCCAAGAAGGATTTCACGCCGTAGAAAAAGTAAAGTTTACGCGAGTAGTTGATAAAACTAAGTATACGAAAAAAGCAATCGTCTTAGATTACGACGGAACGATTAGGAAAACAAAGTCAGGAGCGAGGTATCCGTCCACGCCCGAAGATATAGAGATACTCCCCCACCGAACCGAAGTGTTAAAAAAGTATCAAGAAAACGGATATCTTCTCTTAGGGGTGTCAAACCAATCGTTTGTTGCGAAAGGGGATATGACTCTTGATGAGCTTCTTGAATGTTTCGCTTACACCCATAAACTTTTAGGAATAGATTTTGAACGTCTTTTTTGCCCTCACCCTGCTTTTCCGCAGATTTGTTATTGCAGGAAGCCGATGCCTGGAATGGGTGTTGAATTTATCGAAAAGCATAGGCTCGATCCTTCCCAATGTATAATGGTAGGCGATATGAAGGTTGATAATACCTTTGCAAATCGTTGTGGGTTTCAATTCGTTCACGCAGAGGATTTTTTTAAGGTGTGATTACTTTTAGCTCAACTCATTTCTACTATCCTAATTTGACATCAAATTAATATCAATTTCGATGTGATTTTAGTTTTTTTACGGATTAATTTGGTGAAGCGATGATGAAGTGGTAACATTTTATAAAAATTTATGAGATATTGTTAGATATGGTTTCTGAAAAATTGCGAAAAACGATAAAAATTAATAATTGATCATTGATAATTGATCATAAGAACATTATAATTTTGTAAAGCTATCAAAACTTAACAAGTGAGTTAATTGAAATGGATGTTATAGACATTAAGATTTTAGAAGAATTAAAAATGGATAGTAGAATGTCGTTTAGTGACATTAGTAAGAGTATAGGCAAAACGGAGGCAACCGTTAGAAGAAGAGTGAAAAAATTGAAAGAAGATGGAATTATCAAGCGGTTCACTATAGATTATGAGAT
>JABCSY010000128.1 GCA_018238625.1 Promethearchaeota archaeon | reverse complement strand
AACCAATATCGTAGAAATTAAAGGGGATAATACTGTTAAGTCAGTTATTTTCGATAATGGAACAGAATTTGAAATAGACGGTGTTTTTATCGAAGTTGGTTCTGTACCTAACTCAGATATAGCTAAACATATTGGCATTAGAACAAATGACAAGGGCGAGATAATCATTAACAGAAAATCGGAAACAAACTTACCGGGTGTGTTCGCTGCTGGTGACGTCGCAGACGCTCCATTTAAACAAGCTATTACTGGCGTGGCAGAAGGTGTTATCGCAGCTTATTCTGCATTCTCATATGTCTCAGAGATGAATATAGAATACTAATTTGCTGCAAGAGAACATCTTTTTTCTGGTTTAGGTTTGGTTTTTGAAAAGTGTTTGCATCGTTTTATATTTCTTTTGATACACTTAAAGGAAATTCATTAAATTTTAAGAATCATTATGATCCAAATCTGGAATTGTACTTTGCATCTCTAAAGAAATAATAAAGATGAATATTTTTAGTTTTTCTAATTGAAAGAAAAAAAAAGAGATGAAGATTTGAATAAAAGTCATTCTATAGTTTTATTATAGCTTAATAGTAAATTATATATAACGGATTTCCTATAGATCTTAAAGAGATAAAAGATTGAAATTATTGAGGTAGAGTGGGAAATGAATATTGAACATCTTAGTTCATATCAAAAGGGAGTGTATGGAATTTTGCTAAAGGAAAGTCCTTTAGCTGCTAGAGCATATCTTGGTGCTATATTTACATATAAACTGGAAGAAAATCCAGATAAATTTCATCAAATAGCAAACTCTCTGAGACATATTAGTAGTATTTTTGCTAGAGATATAATAATTGAACGTGATCAAGAAGAATATGGGAGTTTATTGGATTTTTTTAATAATTATTTAAAAGAAAATAATCTGGATCATAAATATGAAGTTAGTATAATAGCAGAGAAGTATATTACTCATTTAAAAAAACTGGAATTAAAAGTAGCCAAAGATCCCGATATTTTACCTATAGTTTCAAGAACATATTTAGATAATCTTATTAAAGAGTGGCTAAAGATACATGATTTTTTTAATGGAATTGCCCATTATGGATATGAACAAATTGATGAGGAAAAGTTTGATATTAATTTTAAAAAGCTAGAAAGGATACTAATAGAGCTTTTTAAATCATCAAAAGAAACATTAAGACAATTAAATGAATTATTAGAAATTAATAATCCGGAAGAGAAGCACTTAGAAATATTAAAGAAATATTTACTTAAACCTGCAGATTCCCAATTCTTTTTTATGAATCTACATAAAGCTAACTGGTTTGATTTACTTCAAAAACATAATTACTTCTCTTTACCTAAAAAAGATGAATCTGGTTTGTTAAATATTCATTTTTTCCCCCAGATACATTATTTGAAAAATATTTCAGAGACTAATCCAGATAAAGTAATCATAATTCTACAAGAATTATCAAACTCCGGGAGTAATATTCTTTTTAGGGGTATAGCATTATGTATTTTAGAGATGCCTATTGTTAAAATAAACAATGTTATGAGCATTATTGAGACAATAGTTAAAACACAAGATATCACATTATATTCTATTTTAAAGAAGTTAATCTTTAAATTAATAGAGGTAAATGATTATGAATTTGTACTAAGAATCATTAAAGAATTGTTTAACTCTAAGAACTCTCAACCTCCTAAACAAAATGGTATAAGTGGTTATGATATTTATAGATATTTACTTTCTGAATATAGAGATGTCTTTGAAGTAATATTATTAAATGGAGATAAAGATTTTAAATTAGATCTTTTAGAAATTCTGTGTATTTGTCTTGTAGAACAAATAAAAAAGAAAATTATTAAGAATATTATATTTAGCGATGATATCAATAACAGGACAACTGAGATTACAGATGAGATTTTAAAAGCTTCTGAGCACTCTGAAATATGGAGAGAGTCAATCGAGACTTTCCCTGATACATATAAATCAGACGATACAGAAAACAGATTATTAGATGAAATTAAGGAATATCTCCTCTCACTTTCTGAAAATGATGAAGATGCTTTCTATGGTAGTTTTCAATTACTTTCAAATTTTAAATGGAATATATTCAAGAGATTACAACTGTTCTTAGGGTATAAGAAATTTGATATTTTGAAGGATCAGATTAGTTTAATTTTTGAAAATGACTTATTTAAAGAGAAATTTCTATGGCCAGAGCTATATTTTCTATTAAAAAACTATTTTAATACATTTTCAGAAGAACAAAAACAGGTATATTATAGTTGGATAAATGAGAAATTGTTAGATTTTAAAAATGAAGTAATAAGCAAAAGAGATTTGCTCCGATTAATTGAACCCGTTTATGAATACTTACCCGTGGATTTTAAATTAGCTAACAAAGAGTTAGTTGATGAGTCAAAATCGTTCGAATTAGTATATAAACACCCTCCAAACATTTTTCGGTATCATGGACCTATTCGGTTTTCCGATCCTTTAACTGAATTTAAAGAAGATTTAGCCAGTAAGGATATTGATGAGCTTATAAGCTTTATGAATAATTATGAACCCACTGGAATGAGAATTTTTGAATCTCCAAATGATTTAGGATATGCAATATATAGACTCATAATAGATAATCCTTTAAAATACATTAAATTTTTAGAAAGATTTAAGGATATCAAAGTCTTTTATCTTCCTCATATAGTTGAGGGTTTCGGAAGAGCTACCCATGAAAAGAAAATATTTGATATTAAATTTTTATTATTTCAATTATTAGAAATAGTAAATTTTATTGTAGATCAAAACGAACTTGACGAGAGTCTAAAAATAAGAATTTTTAGGGAAATTGAAGAAACTCTTAATAACTGTGTAAAATATGAGGATTTGAATGTTAATGAAAAAGTATTAGAGATTATAATCCAAATTACAAAACTTCTAATTAAAACAGAGAACCCCTATTATATTAAATATGAAGACGCCGAAAAATTTTCTCAAGAATCAGTAATCTATTATTATACACAATTCAAAGGAAAATCTATCGAAACACTAATTATTCTCAATCGAAAGTGTATTAAAGAGGATCATGAACCATATTTACTTCAAGATATTAAGAAGATTATCGAAAGTATATTAATAAATCCGTTAATTGAGAAAGAACTTTTTTGTTCAATGTTAGGTGAATGTTTATATAATCTCTTTTATTTTGATAAAGATTGGACAATCAGTCAAATTGAGAAAATTTTTCCAACTGGAAATGATAATCGAAGTAAATGGAATGCCGCTTGGGAAGGCTATATTATTTCACATAAGCAACAAGTTAATGAAACCGCATTTAAGGTATTAAAAGAGCAATATATTCAAGCAATAAACAAAGTTCAAAGCCCGAATATATCTCTTAGAGCGAAAGAAGCACTATCAACTCATCTTTTCTTACTGTATCTTCATGATTATATTAGTCTTGAAAAAGAAAGTTTAATCTATTTTTATTTTAAACAATCAGATATAGACACAAGAGCAAGAGCAATGTGGGATTATTACAAAAATATTTATCCTCATGCGAAAACCTTAAATGATTCAATATTACAGAAATATTTTGAATTATGGGATTTTCGTATTGAGCAAATTATTAGGATGGTAAAATCAAGAAAAATAACGATTAAGGATGCGTTTAACGAGCTAAAATGGTATACAATATTATTTTCAGAAATAGAAAATCCCTCTGAAGATCACTTGTTAAGAATGCAAAAAATAACTAAATTAACTGGTGGTATCGGGGACTTTTTTATGGATAACATACTAAATAAACTCGTTGATTATTTAACTATAAATTATAAATTGGTATTGGAAATAATATTTGGCTATATCAAAAATAGAGATAATCCTGTTTGGATTTTATTTACTAAATCTGACATAGTTAGACAAATTCTTGAGGAATTATATAAACTCTTAGAAAGTGATGAGGATCAGGCTATATATGAAAGAATTTTAGATGAACTACATGCAAAAGGGTATGACATTAGTGGATTCTCTACTTAATATTATAACCACTTTTGACACTCTTAATCAGCTCTATCCCTTGATATTTCTTGGAAAAATCCCCTAAACTCTTATTATCTCTTCTGATACATTCATTTTTATCATTTAAGATAACATCTATAGCTTCAGAACCGAAAACTGAAGTACTAATACTAATATTACTCGATCATTTTATTGTATCTATTTATTATGTTGTCTCTATAGATTTTATCCCAAAAATCTTCGGGACAATATAATTCGATTATGTCAAAAAAATGAATATCGAATATTAATTTAGTATTTTCTTTCTAATTTTATTAATATTATTATATTTAAGAGAAATATTGAGTTGTTAGCGCTTCTGCTGAGTGAAAAGAAGTAACATCACCATTAAAATCTTTCAATTCTTCTTTATATTTTTGTTCAAATTCCAATGCGAATTTCTCGTGTGCTAATTCAGAAGCTTGAGTCGTAAATTCGACTAGGAGCGCACAAATGAAGTTTTCTCGATTTATAAGTCGTAATTCTTTTCCCTCTAATAATATTGCTTTTACTTGACCTGTTGTTTTTGTAGCTTCTTTTAACAACGAGGTAACTGCTGAAAATCCACCAGCTAGTAAAAGGAGATCATCAGATGTTAGTTCCTTAATAAAGGCTTTAGAGTATAGTTTTAAGCCACTTTGGGAATAAACAACTATTAAATGAATTTTCTGTCGCTGTAACAGCCATGGCTTTTTACTGACTCGAAGAAATGCGACACCGATAATTACCATCCCAAAATTTTGGAAGAGCTCCTGTATTAACGAAGCTATCATAAGAAATTCAATACTTACTTGTAATGGTAGACCTAATGCAATTTGAGCAATTAAAGGCATAAAGAATGTAAAAATTGTTCCACAAGTAAGCCATTTAATTAAACTTTTTTGCTTCAGAGACCATGCCGATTTTAAACTTTGATGAAGAGCTATTACAACTAATAGCCCTGCTATAAAAAGAAATAACATTCTAAAGATGAATTCAAAACTAATAGGTTTTAATGATATAAAAATTGACCCCTCAATAATTTGAGATTCTAAATCTGGATCAGAAATCATTCCACCAATTGCAATAAATACAAGGATTGTAATTAATATTTGTCGCCATGAAAATTGAATGTTTTTCTCAAATACCTCTAGTACTAAAATCAGAGAATATAATGCAAGCATGTCAAATACCTGAAATAAGACAAAAAAAAGAAATTCTTCTCCTTCTAACAATGGTGAGCGTCTATTTGCTTGAAAAATATAACGAATAAGATAAGTAGAAAAAAGAATAGCTAAAAAACCAAACATTTTTTGTTTAGTTTTAAAATAATCTCGTAAAAATATTATCTGAAAGATGATTGATGGTACTAGTAAAATGAGTGGAAGAATTTTTAAAATAATTGTATATTGAAATATCATATTGTA
Source organism: Promethearchaeota archaeon (assembly GCA_018238625.1). Classification (GTDB taxonomy): domain Archaea; phylum Asgardarchaeota; class Lokiarchaeia; order Sigyniarchaeales; family SOKP01; genus SOKP01. The sequence goes on along the minus strand of JABCSY010000128.1, from coordinate 4,652 downwards.
TTTTTATTCAATATTTAATTAAAGTTTTTATATCAATAGCTGTTATATGTAAGGATTTTAAATTGTTATATAGGATTTTTAGAAGTATTTAATTTAAAATTGATTTTAATTAAGTATCTTTATAATTTAAGCAAAAAAAAAAAGATTAATAAATATAAAATAAAAATTAAACGTTTACTAATAAAACAAATAATTGGTAAAAAAATATGGAAAATATAAATCCAATAGAGCGAAAAATAGTTAGAATGGACCAAGTTTTCGCAGTAGGAGGAACCTATGACCAGCCGTCAGACTTTACTCGAGCTGTAAATAGAAATCTAATGATTTTGCATCAGAGCGATAAAAACTGCAAAGTAAAGGATATTAAATTTAGTACTTATTCTGATCCCCGATATTCTGGTGCTGGTCCTATTTTGCTTGCATTCATTATAGCGGAAGTTGATGTAGACATTACTCCAGAACCTGAAGAAAAAAGAAAAAAACATAAGAAAAAAAAAAAGAAAAAGAGCAAATGATATATTTTTAAATGCTAATTTATTATCTTTTAATTTTGGAACTGTTTAAAACTCTGCTAAGGGTATTTTGTTGTGGTAATAAATTGTTTTTCCATCAAAACTGAGCTGTGCTACAAAAATTGGTACATTTTTCTTTCTCGCTTCAGATAATTTGTTGAAAAATTTTGGATCAGTTTCAAAATTCGGTTTGAATTTAGACGCTTTACGAAACACTAAAAAAAGAAGCATCCCATTATTGTCGATAATTTCTTGTACATGCCTAGTTCCACGTTCGGTAGGAGCGTCTGGAAACAGGGCTAGATCTTCTTTTACGAGGGTAACTCCCTTTACTTCTAATGGTACTCCATCTAAAACGAAATCTATCCTGCTTTTACCAATATTAACTTCTTTCCTTATTTCTTTAACTTTTGAAATTTCTGGTAAGTGTGGAAAAACTCTCAATGCGATTTTAGAATGAAGCGCAGTATCAATTAAGATCCATTCGTTTTTGTGCTTTACAGCTTTTACGTAGTAATCTAATTTACCGCGAGAATCAGTGAACAAAACTTCTTTTCCCTTAATTAGCAACTCTGTTAGCCGCCCTGGATCGTGGATATGACCTAATTTTATTTCATTTTTGTATTTGATTTCGCTTACAAAGCGATTAGGTCGAGTTAAAAAGATTCCTTTGCTGAGATGGGGGACTTCAAAAAGCGGTATTTTTACCTTATCCATGCTAAAACCACACACTATTGAGCTAATCTAATTAGGTTTATTTTAATTTAGCTTAAAATAATACTATTATATAATATAAACTATAGAGATAAAAGGAGTTTTATTTTAAATTATCTTGATGAACGACGCACAAGATCATAGTAAAATTGTTAGTTATAAGTTCCATCATATTGATATTAACAAATGTAAAATTTGTAAAGACTTTTCTTGTGAAGAGGCATGTTTTAGAGGAATTTATGAGGTTGTGAACAAAAATTCTGAGCCTCAATGCATTGTTATTGAAGATAGAGAAGATAACTGCATTAAATGCCATATTTGCACAACTGCTTGTAAATTAAGAGCGATAACGATTGATTAACTTATCATATTTTTAGTTACCATTTTTTATGGGAATTTTGTTTTTTTAAATTGGCATTTCAAGCTGTAACTTCTGAGTTTTTCGCACAATTTATAAAATATAAGTATCTTTATAATTTGAAAAATTATTATTAAAATATTAGAATAAAAAATGTTTATAGTGAAAAGACTTGATATCAGAAAAATTAAAACTTGATGAGATCGACCGGCAAATTATAACATTAGTACAAGACGATCCAAACCTTACGCATACTCAAATTGCTGAAAAAATAAATCGGTCTCAACCAACTGTTGGGATGAGAATAAAAAAGCTCGAGAAAGAAGGAATACTCCAGTTCCAACCAGGTGTAAACTTTAAGAGGATAGATTTGTTCTTGGCAACCGTAGAAATCAATACAAAGCGCCCTAATATAATACTTGATATGGCGAAATTTTGTCCTTTCATGTTGAACGCCTTTAGATTAAGCGGAGACCATAACATTATGATTTTACTTGCGAGTTCTAAATTGGAGAAATTAGACAGTATTGTCAATTACCATTTTAGAAGTAATCCCGACGTCCAGTCAGTCTCAATGGAATTAGTTATTGAGATTGCTAAAGACTTTATACTACCGATCGATTTTGATAGCGAAGAACATTCTCCAACGCTGGAAGAAGGGTGCGGTGACAAATGCAAATATAAGATAGCACAATTCAAAGGATTAGTAGATAAAATAGATTAAAAAATCGTTTTGAATTACTAATTAATCTTCTTCTTCTTCTACTTTTGCAAATTTATATTTCGGAAGATTAACGCTCAAATTGCAGTCGGGGCCGCAGATATTTGAATAGTAATCAAACTTTTCTATTTGGAAATCAATTGGAACTACGAAATCATGTATAGAATCTATTAATATATTGGTTTTTACATTGATAACATTTGGATCTTTTCTAAAACATAGATCAACTAACTTTTCGATGGTTTGGAGATCGGAAGCAGCAATAAAGCACATTAAATTAAATTCACCCGAGATTTTGAAGGCGTGATTGATAAAAGGGCAGTTTTCGATTTTATGTACAATAGTTTCCACATCTTTAGTTGAGACAAAAACTATAGCAACCTTAATATCTACTTTTTTAACGTTGAAGCCAACTTGTTTGGTAAGTAACCCTTTTCGCTCTAACTTAATAATTCGAGCCCCTATTGCGGGTTGGGACTTTTCTATTTCTTGAGCAATTTTAGAATGAGTTATATCTGGATTCTTTTCGATCATTTCGATAATCTTGTAATCGTCGTCGTCAATTCCTAAAATTTCTTTAAAAGTTTTTTTTATCATGGTCTTATTCCTAGAGAAGCTATCTTAATTTAAATTTTGTTTCTATGAAATTAAAATCTATTTAATTTTTAGCTTAAACAATATGACTAGTTATAAGCAAGTTGTTTTATTTTATAAATCGTTTTCCTTAGAATATTTAGAATATAATTAGAACATAATTTTGGGAAGATATCACTTGATTAAATTTTTATAATAAACTTGTGAAAATATTTATAATAAAAATAACCACAGTGAACCCAACAAATCCAATTAAGAAGTATAAAGGCTTTCCTTTTTCTTTTTCAGGAATAACTTCTCGTACAATAGTATATAAGATTACGCCCGACACAAACGAATATAAAATATAGAACATCTCTGTATATTCAAAAAGTATTAAATCTAAACCTATTCCAAATAAAATGCCTATTAAATTTGCAAAAGATAGGATGTATTTTCTGGTAAGGTTCTCTTCAAGATTAAAAGTTTCATAAATTTCCAAATCAGTAAATATGAGATGACTTTCCGATCTGTTTGTAATAATTGCTCTAAACCAAGCATATAGGAAAAACAATATCCCCGTAATTAAATTCATAGCTAATAGCCCAACTACAATAATCCCTACGAGAAAATGATAAGTGAAGTTGGTAAAAAATCGAAGTTTAGCTAATTCTTCGTTAATATGATTCTGAATCTTTGATTTATACCGATTGATCTCGGTTTTGAATTCTTGTCCTTGTTCATTTAGGGCAGATATAGTTTGAGCGATGTCTTTCAGAGCTATAGTATCTAGATCTTCTTGTTCTAATTCTCTTGTTAATATTTTTTCGATATTTCTTTCCACTTCTTCTAAGGTCTTTTCTTTTGCGATTAATTTTCGCATCCTTTTTTGCGATTTAGATTCCACTTTTTGTAAAATTAATTTTTCAGAAACATGAACGAATACAAAACCAATTACGACAAAGAGATATTCAAAAAGTTTGAGCCCTAAAGGAAATTGAGGAATATTTTCTGCGATTTCGGGAAGAAGGACTAAGAAAAAATAAGCAATAGAGATTCCCGCAATTAAGGATATATCAAGCTTAGGATGTTTTCGTTCGTAAAAATCTACTATGAAAAAAAGAACGCCAAATACCAATGAAACGATAGCTATAAATGCAAAACTAATTGTCATTACATATTCTAATATAGTTACAATTTTTAAAGTTTTTAGAATTAAATTATAAAATTTTTTACTTCTTGCGAATTTTATTTATTAAATTAATTAAAGAAATTTATATTTCCATGGTGATTATCAATTCAATTCTTTATTATTACTTCAAAAGAAGACAAAGCTTCTATGAACATGCGCAATAAGTTTTTAAATTCTAGAACGTATTCATTTAAAGAAATTTCTACTAAATGGCACGAGAATCCGGTATTTGTATTAGAAGATGTTGCCTTTGAAGACAAAAAGGACGAATTGCTAATTAAGAACCAAATCTATTTAGGATTAACAGATAAACCATTAATTTTCTTAGAAAATTTGAATTTTGATGACATTAAACTTAAACCAGATATATTAATTTTTGCAAGCAGACATACCTCAAAAACCGCGCGTCCAGCACTCTTAATTCATAGTACGGGTAATTGGAGTAATAACGCGGATTTTGGAGGCAATCCTCGCGACTTATCGAAAACAAGTGCTTTATTTCATAAGGCTGGTTTTGTTTCTTTAAAAGACCAGATCACCCTTCTAAATTATCCTAACTTTTCTTTGGATATTGAAGTTACT
>JABCSY010000047.1 GCA_018238625.1 Promethearchaeota archaeon | reverse complement strand
CGGGCTTGCCACGTGAAATGCGACGTCTGCCCTGTGAAGAAAATATTTCACCAGGGAAGGAGCATATTTCACTGTGGTTGAATTAGTTTAATGCGAATACCTTGAAAAGGTGAAATTGATGTATTGACACAACTCAGAATTGTTCTTTTTACCTTTTCAAGGTGCATTTGATCAAATGGATGCTGGATTTTAGATTGAAGATTGTGGAATGACATGATTTACTTGATAAATTATATGGGAAAATACTGATCAAGGTTAAGGCAAAGGACTTAACTCAAGCCTGCCGGGGAAGTTCAATGATTAAGTTGAATATTTTTCAGCCCTTGAATTAAGGCGGCGTCAGCCGAGTGGTAAAGTCAAAAACCAGAAGGTTTAATAGAAGATTTACAGACCGGTCAGGATGCTTGATATACCCTTCTGAAGGTTGGGTTGATTCCAAAAGGAAATTATAAAACCCGACACGTTTGCGGCTGGGTTACGAAACGACTTGAGTTAAGGGCGATAGTGATCCGACTTAACTCAAGCCTGCCGGCAAAGTTTGGAGATCGGTTTATGTTCTTTGATATGGCAGTCTTAAGTCAAGTCTCGGAATGCAATATGTTAAATGTTTCATTAACGATTGTGCATTGATGTACATGACGCGTTGAAAATATTTCAAAATGTTTATAGAGAAATTACTTCACCGTCGTCGATTTCTCGAACCGGATAGCAGAAGTGATTTTTATATTGCTCCGGCGCGTCGGTATGAATTGGAATGATATTCTTGGGATTGATAGCATTTACTAACTGTTTTAAAGTATTCAAATCTGCATGCCCGCTTGTGTGAATATAACGATACTTAAATCCCCGGCTTTTAAGCCAATCTACAAACCTTTTCGTATCCGGCTTTTTTAAATATCCTTCCCACAATGAATAAATCAGATTTCCGTTTTTTATTCCATCAATCTTTTCTAAATCTTTCCGCATCGAATATCTTACAATCATTACAATTTTACCGGGATTCTCGTTTATTTCCTGGCTTGTAATTTTCAACGTTCTGCCAAACTGACGGAATGTTTTACTCTTACCTTCTTTTTCTAACTTTGTATTCTTGGAATACGAGTGTAATACTTTCACATTTTGCCATCTTTTTGACGGGTATGGGATAGCGGCAAATTTTGATAATGATTTTAATACCGTTGCAACATATACGTCAACAACAAATATTTTCGATTTTCCGCACGCTTTGTATAATGACACAAGTCTATCAATGTTTTGTCCGGAAGTATAAACGAGGTTTATCTTTCCCGGCTCACTAAATATTTCCCGTAGCTCATCTTCGATTTCGGGTTCGGTTTTACTTACATTGACGCCACGACTGATCTGGGTGCCTTCAAGAAGCAGATAATCGACATTTTGAGGCGCATGATCTAAGAACCACTCAAACATTTTCGCTTTCCTGCCGTGTCCCCTGAAATCGCCTGAGTAAAATAACGATTTGCCGCCGGATTCAATTAGAAATGAATAGGCGTCAAATGCTGAATGATCGGTTAAAAATGGCGTGATCCTGATATCGCCAATACTAAACGGCACATCATGCTCAAAATGTGTAAATCTTTTGATATAAGTAATTTGAGGTGTAAAATCACAGCTTAGTTCTATGATTTTGAGTGTAGCCTCACCAAGATAATAATGAATGTTTTTGTCGAGATAACGGCTGAATCCATAATGATCCTGATGGGCGTGGGAAATTAAAACGCCATCAATTAATACTTTAGAATTTTCGTAAAAGCATGAAATATCCGGAAGAACGCCCTTTTTAACTAATTCTGACGATGAGAAAGTTTCGTACTTCTTAAAATTGAAATCTTTGCCGTCTTTCCCGACCAGCGGCATTCCAATATCAACAACAATCCGTGTTGTATCAGTCCATATTTCGACGCAGGAGCCGCCGATCTCGTGAGTGCCGCGGTGGATACAGAAATTCATTTATTTATACACCATATTTACATTTAATCTAAATTAATTCTTAAACGATCTGAATCACGTGAACTGAAAGGGTTTTCATCTTTCTTATTCTTAGTAATTGCATCTTTATTTCTTTTAATTATTTTGCAAAAGTCATTTTTATTCAGATTTTTTATAATTTTTATATCCATCTTTACAGAATCGATTCCGTAATCTTCTGTACACATATGGTTTTCCCAAAATGTATTAAGCGACTCAGAAATTTGCTGGAAAAGTTCATTAGTTCTTTCACCTGACTCATCATATTTGTCGAAATATTCTTTTGGAGCTAATACAACCAGACTAATAGATTTCCATGAAGGCCATTTTCTTTTATGTTTATCTATTCCCCTCATCTTTTCAAAACAGAAAAAATTCAAAATATTGATTGAAATAACTGATTAACGATAAAAAAACACTAAATGAGAATAGTTTTTTTTTACTAAACGATAGAAATATAAGTGTAATTTTGGATAATACTTATAGCAAGGCACATATCTTTATCTACATATTATAAAGTTTAATAAACTCATAATAGAGTAGATGTTTATATAAACGAATAAAAAAAAAAAATAAAAAGAAACAATCTATTTAAGATATAAGTGATAATTTATCTTTATATTATTCTAATAATTAACATTATCTAATAAAAATCTAGTGAAGGAGAAAGTGTCAGTAATGGACCCTAATACCCCCGATAGCCTTGATGATATACTAAAAAGACTTCTTGGAGCAATTCCAGAAGTGAAATCTGCTGCAATAGTATCCGCTGAAGGGCTTCCGATCGCTTCCGCACTTCCACAAGGCATAGACGAGACGAGAATTGCCGCAATGACAGCTGCTCTTCTATCATTATCTGAAAGAGCGATTATCGAGATGGCTAAAGGGGATTTTGATCAGTTATATATAAAAGGGAGTGCAGGATATTTACTCGTCATGCAGGCGGGCGCTAACGCTGTTTTGACCGTTTCTACAACTAAAGAAGTTCGGCTCGGGTTAATATTATTAGATTGTAAACGAACTTGCGAAAAAATAGCCCAATTAATATAATAATTAGGATATTTACTTAATTTTACAGTTTTTTAAAAATATAAAATCACTTAAATTTAATATGTTATTACGAAAAAATCACAAATTATTAATTTTATGCTTAATTTGTTTTAACAATATTAACTATTCTTAACAATAATAACTGGTGTTCTGAAATTTTTAAGCTAGTTTCCCTACAAACTAAGGTGGAAATTCCTCCTTTTCTCTTTGGTCAACCTAAAGAAGACAGCGCAAGAATTATCCTTAGTGACGACTACGAAGGTATAATCACTAGAGATTACGGTTTTATTATTGCTATTGTCGAAGTAATTGATGTGGGACACGGTATTATTATTCCTGGAAATGCTAGCACCTTTCATAAAGTAGAATTCTCTATTTTAACTTTTAGACCTAAACTCGGAGAGGTTGTTGAAGGAGAGGTCGTTGAGTTAGTAGATTTTGGCTCATTCGTACGTCTAGGACCGCTAGATGGCTTAGTTCACGTTTCTCAGATATGCGATGATTACATTTCATTTGAACAAGTCGGTAATCGATTTATTGGTAAAGAAACGGGAAAAATTCTTGAAGTTAACAACGATGTAAGGGCAAAAATCATTGCGGTTTCACTAGGTACTGGACGGAGCGGTAAGCTAGGTTTGACGATGCGTCAAAAGTTTTTAGGGAGACCAGAATGGATCGAAAAAGATGTCGAGGAAGAGTACGCTGAAAAAGAAGCAAAGAAAAAGAAACAACCGGAAGAGGAAGTCAGCGAAGAATAAAGAATAATTTTATTACTAAGTAAAAGTAGGCGAAAATATTTTTGAAAGAAAAAGCTTGTAAAAATTGCCATTTAATTACTAAAAAAGAACAAATTTGTCCAAAATGCAAAACCCATAGTCTTAGCGAGGACTATACCGGGGAAGTCATAATTATTAATCCTTCGGGATCTAGATTTGCAGAATATTTAAAGATCCATTTTCCTGGGAAGTACGCATTAAGAGTACGGTAATCAAGTACATATCCTCAGCGATAAAGTCGTATCATATCTTTCTTATTAATTTATTTATAAAAATCATAATTCATTCATTAGCGATACGAATTTCTTTACAACTTTTTTTATCTTTTTTTCAACATCTACCATAACGATACCTTCGGGAATCTGGTGCGTTGAATCAGTTATGGGTGGTTGGCCGTAAAACACCAAATCTTTAATAGTATCGTTAAGAGGGATGCTTAAAACCAGCGGTAAGACTAATAAATCCTCTTCTCCCTTAATAACTTTAAATAGCGTTCTTTTATTAGATGTTACAATTTCATCTAAAAGAGTAAAACTTTCTTTTTTAATACCTCCTTCAGGGTTTTCAAATTCAATGATTTCTTCAAAAAAGTCCTCAATCTCTATTTTAATTTGATTTCTTTGAGTCTTTTCGTCAATGATGCAAAGTTTAACGAAAGATTTGAGAAAATCATTCGCGAGAAAGTCCTTCGTTACGATATCTCCAACTAAATAAATTTTGACTTCAAAATTAGCGTTTTTATAACTTCTAATACGTTCTTCTACTTCAAGGATAGTTTCTTTTCGCGTCCCTGTAATTAATTTACCCAAAGGCTGAGAAAACTTATGCCTTTCGGTTGTAGGTATTTTTAGATTTTTATCCATCTTAAATCACTCCACTTTTATATTTTTTACTTTATTATGGAGATTAAAAGTTAAAATAAACAATAATACCCATAAAAATAGGCAACCAACAAATATGCTAACGTATATTCCTGCGACTACATTTTTTAAAAGCAAAAACAATACCATCGTAATAATAATTAATGCCACTTCAATGGTTATCATTATTCTTGTCTTCAACAAGTAATTTTTAGATTTTGACATATTTTTCTTACAAAAAACCAAAATTTTATTTTTTATTATATCTTTAATTTTTTATAACTCAGAATTATCTTTAAATTAACTGATTAACTGAGAAAAAGAGTAATAAAAAGATTCGAAATGTCGTTTAATATTGAAATTTTGGAAGAAATTAAAAACCCATTAATCGATCGAACGGAAATAAAATTCAGAATCGATCATTTTAGTGCTGGTACACCTAATAAGTTAGATGTGAAGAAGAAAATTGCAGCGTTGAAAAACGCAAACGAAAAATACACAATAATTCGTAAAATTAAAACTCATTTCGGTAGCTCATACGATGTAGGGGTAGTAAATATTTACGAGAACGCTAAAGACCTTCAATTCTATGAGCCTTTCCATATTCAAGTGCGAAACTTACCCAAAGATACGCGAGAAGAAATTTATAAGTTAAAGAAAAGAAAAGAACCTTACAATCACTTATTTGAATACGAATAAAATTATTAAATTAATAAAAAAATAAATTGAAGAATTTATGCCAAATAAATCAAACGCATCCAAATTATATAAAATTGAAGATGGTAAATTAATTAGAACACATAGAGTTTGTCCTAAGTGTGCCCCCACGGTATTTCTCGCGAACCACTACGATAGATCGTCGTGCGGAAAGTGTGGATACACTATATTCAAAAGAAAAGGTAAAAAGGGAGCTGCTACAGTTGCAAGACAAACTAGGAGTAGAACCCCTCGAAAACGCACTAAGTCAACTTAAACTCTAATAATAAACTTCAAACTATCTTTTTCAGTACCTCCTTTTAATACACCATTTTAACATTGCTATATTTATATTAGGTGATCCTGATGAAATTAAAAAAAGTTTTAGGTATTGAATCTACGGCTCACACTTGGGGTGTGGGCATTATAGGTTTTGATGGGACTGTATTTAGTCTTGTTAACGATATGTATGTTCCAGAAAAAGGTGGTCTTCATCCAGCTTTAGTAAAAGAGCAACATCTTAATAATTTTATGAATATTATAAATCAAGCGTTATTAGAGGCAAATATTTCAATACATGATATTGATTTAGTCGCGTTTAGTAAGAGCCCTGGTTTAGGACCTATATTAAAGATTGGAGCCCAAGCTGCTAGAATGTTGGCTCAACTGTTAGACATTCCAATAGTAGCGGTAAATCACTGCATTGCTCATATAGAGATTGGACGGCTAATGTGTAAAATTGAGGACCCTTTGACTTTATACGTATCAGGCGGGAATACGATTGTTAGTGCGTATGAATCTGGCAGATATCAAATTTTTGGAGAGACTCTCGATATCCCCATTGGTAATTTAATAGATTCATTTGCACGAGATGTTGGATTATCCCATCCAGGAGGTCCAAAAATAGAAAAATTAGCGATTAAATCAAATAGATATTTGTCTTTGCCTTATGTTGTGAAAGGTATGGATTTATCTTTTTCAGGGCTCTATACGGCCGCTAAGAGGTTAATAGAGTCCAAAGATTACAATAAGCAATATAATTTAAACGATGTTGCTTACTCATTGCAAGAAACTGCTTTTGCTATGCTAACTGAAGTTACTGAAAGAGCTTTAGCTCACACGGAAAAAAAGGAAGTTTTATTAACTGGTGGTGTTGCCGCTAATAAAAGGTTGCAAGAAATGATTAAATATATAAGTGCAGAACATGACGCGAGGTTTGAAGTTGTTCCTTTAAAATATTCGGGAGATAATGGCGCAATGATTGGATGGACTGGCCTTCTAAGGTATAAAGCCGAAGGCGGTCAAACAGTTTTGGAAACGCAAATAAACCCTAAAGAACGCATGGATCAAATCACAATTCCTTGGAGAGATTAGGTGGTTTAAGAGATTGATTGATGAGATTGTTATAGAAAAGCTTATTCACAAGGGTGCGGAAGCAAGTCTTTTCTACGGACATTGGTTTGGTAAAGAAGTTATATTTAAACTCCGTATCCCTAAAAATTATCGAATAGAACAGCTCGATAAAAAAATACGCATTAGTCGAACCCTTAGCGAGGCTAGAGCGCTGATAAAAGTTAAAAATTATGGGGTAAATGTTCCTCAGGTTTACGAAATTGATACTGAGAACTCTACAATCGTAATGAAGTATATCAAAGGGAAAAAATTAAAAGAATTCATGAATTCATTAGAAGACGATAAAAAACAGCAAATTTTTCATGAGATCGGTATATATATCGCTATTTTACACAAAAATGGCCATATTCATGGTGATCTTACTACAAGCAATATCATTATTACCCCAATTCAAGAAATTTTCATAATTGATTTTGGACTCCACAATTACTCCGATTCTATTGAAGATAAGAGTGTTGATCTCCATCTTTTTAAAAGAGTTTTACTCTCTTCTCATGGTACTGATTATAAAATTTGTTTTGATGCCTTTTTAGACGGTTATCGCACTGAATATGGAAAAGCAAAAGTAAATGAAAGTAAAGAAATCATAAGAAACATGACTACAATAGAAACAAGAGGTCGCTACATCAGAAAGGAAGATAGAAAATAATATAAAATTTTTTCACACTACCTTAAATTGTTAACATTAATTGTTCAATATAAAGATAAACACATCAAAATTATTTACATCTGATATAGAGCCCTTTAAATACCTTCATATTCGGAGAGATAATTTTATATACGAGTTTAACTTATAAATTATTATCAAAAAGTTGGAATTTATTAAGGGTTAATAATACTTTAGCAATTGTAATCTATATAATACCTCCTTTTGAATTTGATTTTAATAATTAATAAGATTAGGTTAATCTAATTTGCCAAACGATAAAAAAGAGAAGAAACCAAAAATGCAAAACATAACTATCAACATACCTGAGATATACGATGATAACATCCAAAAATTAATAAAAAAAAAGGTAGTAGCAAGCAGATCTGAAGCTATAAGGACTGCCGTACGAGAATACTTACATGCAGAGGTTGAAAACTTGAAACTGCTTGGGTTCTTTGACTAACACTCGTGAAAAACTAACGAGTTTCACACTTCTTTCAAATTGACCCTTCAACATACGCAACTCATATGAATCACAAAAAAGTTACGTAGAAATCGTCGTCATCCACCTTAAGATCGCCGTGAATAGCTTTTTGTTTTTGGTAATAATCGCGATATTTTTGGACGCACTGGGTACAGAACCATTCCTGCATGGGACCGTTGAAATACATATCCCTCTCAGCTTGATGGCAGCAAGGGCATTCGTAGATGGAGGCTCTCAACATTCTAAGCAGATCACTGCGCTCGTCCTCGATCTTAAGGTATACTGAAGTAGGATTACCCCTCTGTACAACACCTAAACGACTCCACTCACCCATGACAACATCGATAATGAGTTTTCTTAGGTTATACGCAAACTTCTTGACCCGCTCGTTTTTGTAAGCGATAATTTTCTTATCTTTCACGATAATCAAGTACCTTTTTTAGTATTTAAACTTAATCACTTAGTAAATTTATTGAATTTTAGAATTCGGGGTCCCAAAATCCGCAGTCAAGGTTCATCAACAGAGCAAAGTCCGCAAAGTCCGCAAAGTCCGCGAGTTTACGAGATTTTCAAGAAATTCAACTCTTCTAACTATTATAAATATCTATAATTAATCCTTTTTTTTTTCTATTTGATAGTGCATTCTGGAAAATTTTATGTGGCACTCGTGTTTTTTAACACGCTATAATACGCGTGGTTGGAACGGAATTATAGAGAACTGTCAACCTATTCGCAGTTATATAGGTAACAATTCTTAACGTTCTTACCATGACATAATAAAAAAAAAAGTAGTAGCAAGTAGATCTGAAGCTATAAGGACTGCCGTACGAGAATTTTTACAAACGGAATACGATAATCTGAAACTGCTTGGATACTTCGACCAAGTAGAATTAAAATAAAAATTAGTATTATTATCTTCGCTTACGAATTTTTCGCGCTTCTCTTTCAACTTCCCTTAAAACAACAATATCGGCAATTTGTACAGGCCCCTTAACATTTCTCGTAAGAATTCGATTTTTATCTGGCCCTTCAAGAATTCTAACCTTAATTTGATTGATCTCGCCGGTCAAACCAGTTCTACCAACAATTTGAAGAACCTCGGCAGGAATAGAGGCATCATACGCAGTTTTTCCTTTTCTTTTCTCAATCTTTACCAAGGATAATCACCGTATTATTTTTTTAAGACTTCTAACTTTTTGACTATATCTTCTAAAGCTTTTTCGCTTCCAGTTCCAATAGTTTCAATTGCTATAGCAGATGACGCGACGTTAATTCGAGCGGCGTTCCCCAATTCTTTTTTTGTTGCAACATAACAATAGGGAATAGATTTTTCTTCGCAGAGCAATGGCACATGAAACAATATTTCAGGTGGACTTACATCCTCTGCCATAATAACAAGCTTCGCTAAGCTTCGTTCTATTGACTTAGTTACCTCGTTCATCCCTTTTCTAATTTTTGAATCCCGCGTACTGGCAATTGTATTTAACGCGTTCTTGATATCTTCTTTTAACGCATCAGGAACTTTAAATTTTATATAACTCATTTTTTCTCTTTCCAATATATATTTTTAATATATCATCACAAATCATCGATTTTTAATGTAATATTAAATATAGGATTTAAAATAAAATTTTGGATTTAAACACATAAGGCTTATATCGAAAATATGAACTATTTTTAGAATATAAATGTAATAAAGGTAAAATTTTTTTAGAATACTACTTTTAATTATTTATCATGATTATTCCCATAAGATGCTTTTCATGTGGACGCCTTCTAGCCCACACCTATAAACCCTATTTGGAGCTTATAGAAAAAGGAGAAAGCGCTGAAGACGCTTTTAAAGAGTTAGGTATTGAACGCTTCTGCTGTAAAAGAATGATAGTCGGCCATGTAGACTTGATAGACGAGCTATTAAAGTTCCCAAGGCTACAATAAGCTATAAATCTTATCTTAAATATAGTTTTTTAGAATTAGAGTTAAAAAGTAATTAAAAAGGTAATATTTTTACTCTTTACCATAAACTTTTGTCCATCTAGTACGTCGAGGATTTTTTCGCTGCACTATCATAGCGACACGACATTTATGCGTACAGAAATTTAGAATGGTTCCATCTTTTTTAATGTACATGTGTCCTCTTCCTATTAAAACATCTCCCTGGCAAAAAGAGCATTTCTTTACTTTAACCATCCAATATTCATCTCGCTCTGTTAATTAGATTATTCTTCTTTCACTTTAAAGAGTTCAGTCTCTCCATATTTTACAACTTTAAGATTTAGCAACGTCATATCATAACTAACTTCATTTCCGCGCACCATCTTCCTTTTTTTCTCTCCTTTTCTCTTAGGTTTATAACCAATAGCTCTTTTCGAAACCAAAATTCTCTTTTTTACGGGGCCGTGAACATCTTTTCTCATAGGAAATCCACTGGCGTCTGAGCCACCCATGATTTGGAACTCGTAGTTTGGAAAACCAATCAGACCTCCTTTAATTATCTCTCCGATCTTCATCCCATCAAAGCGGAATTTCTTCTCGTCGATCTCAATTAATTTAGATAAACCCTTTCCCGGACCTTCACTTCCCCCGGAAATATTTAGCTTATATACTCTTTTCTCTGAACTCATAATTATCGAACTAACCAAAAGGAAATTACTAAGAAGAATGTCCTAAAATTTAAATATTTTATTGATTTTTAGGGTTTTAGAATTTTTCAGAATATTAAAAATAAAATTTATTTTAAAGATCAATACTTATTAAAAAATAAAGAAATAAAATGGGGTTTATCTAAATTTGCAAATATTTGAAGCGCTTGAGCTGAGAGAATTTCCTTATTTCTTGACTGTTGATGTTGAGGAAGGAGAAAAAGTTAGTGATATAATCAATGATCTTAATAGTCATAAAGTTTATTTGCTTATAGATCACGATACTAAAAGGATTTGGACCTACAATGGGCTTAATAGTTCTTTAAAGCTTCAAGTTTTCGGAGGAATTTTGGCGGGAATGTTCCGTAAACAATTAAGATTGTTCTACAGAGTATATTCGCTAAATCTTTATTCTAAAGATGGTCCTGAGTTTCAAGAAGTAATGGATAAACCCATTGGACCTGGAAGAGCAAAATCTATCGATAAAAAGGATTTCTCTGATTCAGGTATGCAAAGTACAGCGAGAGAAATGATTATTCGTAATCCCAGATTAGGTAAAGCTATGGAAAACATTAATCTCTCTCCTAAACCAGAAGGTCTTAAGAGAATCTTTATAATTGTTGGCGGTATTATTTATTCCGAAGAAGAAGTTCCAGAAGCTATGCTCATTGAGGAAAAAAGTTCCGTTAACCTTGTAAAAATGGGAAGATTGAACAATGGCTTCAGTCTGTTCGATGATCGAAACTATTCAACGCGAATAGTTGTTAAGGATAGAGTAATTCAAGGAATTGAGCTTTTTGTCCATAATTACGACGAAATGCCCTCTTTACGCATTAAAACGCCCATAATTCACGAAGATAAAATAAGTGAGGAAGGAGATATGGAAAAATTGATTACTTCCTTTGAAATTCCTGACTCGTTACCAGATGTCGAAGCAACGGAAGGAGAAAACCTAGACAAAGGTACTTGAAAAAACTAAATAAGTTCTTGTAATAAATTATATAGTCACTAAACCTATTTTGAATTACAAAACCGATTCTTTTAAAATACATAACAATATTAATATTTATAATTATCTACTCTCTCATTTTTTTCAATTTCATTAAAGATAATTTTAATAATGGAGAATTAACTCTAATTTAATGTAGTAAAGTATTATTTTATAATATCTAAAAAATATAAAATTTTAAATAGATAATAATTGCGTTGTTTTATATGGCTAAAACTGACTATTTTATAGGAGAAGCACTTCTAGGTTCTGGGAACTCGTTAGCTCATATTGATCTAATTATCGGCTCCAAAGACGGCCCCGTGGGAATCTCTTTTGCTAATGCCCTTAGTAACCCTTCAATAGGCCATGGAGGGCTTCTAGCGTGTATTAGGCCGAATTTAATAACTAAACCTGTTAGTTTGGTAATTCCAAAAGTAACTGTCTCAAAAATGGAAGATGCTAATAAAATTTTTGGGCCAGCTCAAGCCGCTGTTGCTAAAGCAATAGCGGATGCTGTCGAAGAAAACCTCATTCCGATGAATAAAATTGATGAATGGCTTTTAATTGTGAGCGTTTTTATTCATCCCGAAGCAAAAGATTACAGGAAAATATATCAGTATAATTATGGTGCTACAAAGTTAGCTATCCAAAGGGCTTTAAAAAATTATCCTCCAATTGAGAAAATTTTCTACGATAAGGATCGCGCAAAACATCCTGTTGCTGGAATAAAAGTTCCAAGACTTTGGAGACCGCCCTATTTACAAGTTGCTTTAGATGCGCCAAGTTTGGAACACCAATTGAAAGTTGTTAAGCAACTCCCAAAAAGCGATAGAATCATTTTAGAAATTGGAACTCCGTTTCTTAAGAAATATGGGATGGAGGCAATTGAAAAGATACGGGAAGTAGCTCCAGAGAAATTCATCGTCGCTGATTTAAAAACGCTTGATGTCGGCAAATTAGAGGTGGATTTTGCTTTTGATGCTACTGCCGACGCCGTAGTAGCAAGTGGTTTGGCGTCTCCCAAATCAATTGATAAGTTTTTATTAGAAGCAAGACGGCTTGGAATTTATGGGTTCGTTGACACAATGGAAGTGGTTGATCCCATCGAGAAATTAAAACAATTGAAACAAATACCAGATGTTGTAATTCTTCATAGAGCTATAGACGTAGAAAACGCCGTAGAAGGATCAGATGACGCCCAAAAACTAAAATGGCAATTCGTTCCTAAAATAAAAGAATTATATGCTGATAAAAAATTAGCATCTGGAAAAGATCGCGTGTTAGTAGCAGTTGCTGGAGGAATTGAACCATCTACAGCGGTTTACGCTCTAAAAATGAAAGCAGATATCTTAATAGTTGGCAGGTATATTACTTCCAGCAAGGATATCAAGAACTCCATTCGCCAATTCATTAACATCTTGCCAGGATACTCTGATATAGACTTAAAGCGTATACATGTAGACGACGACGATATTAACAGCTTAAAATCTAAATAATCTTTAATTTTACTTTCTCTTTTTATTTCCTATAATAATATTAAAACATCCACTAACTCTTAAAAATAAGATCATTAAGGGTTTTTACGGCTTTTGGATGTAAATTTTAATTAGTAATTTTGGTTTTTTAAAATTATTTATATATGATAAAATCGGCAGATCAATTAATTAGGCATTGAGTCAAAATGGGGAGACGGTCTTGGATTTTTTTCGTATATTCAAAAGAAACTGCTGAAAAGATTAAATCATTTTGTAAAAAAAACGAGTGCCTTATTTTTATCGGACATCATGTAATAATAAATGGATCAATTGAGACTAATTATTTTATCTATGGAAATGACTCAGATAAAACGCCGGCGCTATTAACACAATCTGATGGAGAATCAATAGTAAGAGAAATGGTTGATCAAAAAATTATTGACTTTGATGATTACATTTATTTAGGGGATATCGCCAGAAAGGAACTTGAAGACACAGGAGATGGCTATAAAATAAAGAAAGCAACCTATTTATCTGAAAAAGAGTTTTTCGAACTTGTAGAAAAAGAATCTTTTACAAGGAGATGGGTATACGATTAAATTAACGATTTAAGATAAGAAGGCTCTACTTAACCTACTATCCCAACTATAACTTAACTTAATGAGAAAAGCTTATTTCAAGTCACTATCTCTTTAACATCGACTTGATGATCTGTTAAATTTCTTTTCCAGATTAGGATTTACTAATAAGGTGTTCAGAATCTATTCAAAATGTTAAAAAAGAAAGATAAAAAATAATTCTTGTATTAGTTTTATCCCGTTTGGGATTTTGGTTAAGCTCCTCTTACTTTATTGGGCGGCTGTTAGCTTGGAAGATTGGACCTATAAATTGGGAGTAGAGAATCGAATAAGCGGTTTGATTGGAAACCACGCTTATCATTTCTCCTTCTTTTTCCGTTGCAGGACCAATGATGACTTCTTCAGCGTCTCTGGTTAGCGCAAAGAATTCGCCAGCTCCACTTAATTGTCGGAATTGGATATTGCCTAGCGCAATCATCTTCTTTATGATATCGCCGTAGGTTGCCATATCAAATCTCGAGGTTAGCATGAATCTTACCGCCTTTTTCTGATAAGCGTATTCACTTATAACTTGTAAAATTTCTGGAAGCACGTAGGGCATTACGATAATAATTGAAGATTTTACCCTATATATAGCATCCTTCATAGCTGCAACTAGAGCCTCTCGTCCAACAATCTGCCACGTCGTAATGTCCATTATTTCTGGAATTGAACTTGAAGTGTTGTGTATATCACTAAGCTTGCTTTCGTTCTTTTCGGCTAACTCTGTGGCGTCGTCAATGGAGTTCATAAAGTGGAGCGTGAAATCGGCGATCGCATCTTTAACGTTTTGTGTCGTATCCCGAGTAGTATTCGATAAACTATTTTGTAAAGTTTTCGCATTTTCTTCGTATTTAGACTTATGATCAATAAGCATTTCACTTAAGTTTCTATCTAAGTCTGTTGATTCGTCGCCCCACAAGTTAATTTCAGCAGTAATTTTGTCAGAACTATCTCTTTTTCCGCCAGTAAATTTATCATCAAGGTCTCTAATCCAATCCTCTTTTATTCTTTTAATATCGGTGTCATAAGCAGTATAGTGCCTTAATGATTCCTCTTTATGTCGATTAATTGCTTCGTCGTATTGCTTATGGTGAGTTTTAAGCGAGCTCTCTAACGAATCTTTAAGCTTAACAGTTGTATCGGAGCAATCTTTTACGCCACTTTGTAAAGTGCTATCGATCTCTCCCGACATATCGCTCGCAAGCGTTTCTAATTGTACATTTATGGTCTCTTGTGCTTTATGATCTAAATCGTTAGTTTCGCTTACGACATTATCGTTTTCTAATGTGATAATATCTGTGATGTCAGTTTTCATGTTGTCCGAAGTACTTCGAGTATCTTTTATATATGTCTCACTTGTGTTTGTAAAATCGTCTTTCATAGGTTCAGTATATTTGAGAATGTTTTGAATCGTAGTTTCATGTCTTGCTTTATACTTTTTCTTTTTACCCATCCAAAAAAATCCCTTTTTACCCATTTCAGCCGAAAAATCTGTAAACCTGTTAGCGTGTTCTAAAAGATTATCTATTAAAGTTAACGTCATACCTTTAAATTCATTGGTTTGGTCATTTAACGTCCTATGTCTTTCGTCGACTGTTGCTTTCAGATTAGTTTGAAGGGTGTCGGTGGTGTCCTTAAGGTGGTTTAAGTGTTCTTTTAATAGATTTGAAATCCTTCCCTTAAGGTCTACGATTATCTTGTCCATTCTTTCCAAATATTTTTCAAGAATTTGTTCCATTCTAGGTTTAAGATCGTTTGCGATAGTTTTATGGCGATCTACGTGTTCATCTAAATCCCTTTTCAGTTCTCTTTCTAAATCTTCTACTCTTTTTGAAAAATCAGATAATAACTCTGAGATTAATCCTGTTAAACTATCCTTTGTTTTATTTACCGTGGATTCGTTTTCTCTTACTCTAGTATCTGAGATATTTTTGATATCTGAATTTAGTGTATTCATAATAGAATGAAGATTTTCTTCTAATGTTTTAGATGTATCCGTAAACCGGTTTCTTGAACTATTAATTCTATCTCTTTTATTATTGTTTTTAGTGTCTGAATCTTCAAAAAAAGCTTTTATTTGGTCGTCAACAGCAGTTACTACTTCATTAATGCTTTTATCTTGAATAGCCTGCAAACTTTCGAATCGATCTGATTGATCCGTCAAAATTGAGTCTTTTATTTTAGCAATTTCGTCCCTAAACATCTTAGACTCCCCGATGTATAGTTCGAAGTATGGTTCTAATGGAATGAACCTATCAATAATTCCAGTTACCTTTTTGAGAAATCCTTTTTCAACCAACCAATTAGTAATCTCAATAACGCTTTCATAGGTCAATTCAGGGTGACTTTCTGTTAAGGTCAAATAAACTTCCGACGAAGTTGCTCTTGGGACTCTAAGATAGACGATATACACATTAATTTGATCTTCAGAGAATCCATATCTCGTGAATATTTCCTTCGTAAATTCTTTTAAGCTCATAAGCTTTTCTCCATTTCTAAAATTAAAATCTAATAAAATTCATATTAATTTAATTGAAATAAATTTAATCTGAATTTCTTTTTAATATTATTTATAATATTTTATATATAATAATATTTTCAAAACGATAATATTAAAACTTAAGGATTAAGAAGCTTCATTTTTTGAGACTTTAGTACAGTACCTAAAACTATGTTTAAAGATAATCAAAAAGATGAATAAAAAAATTTATGGTGATTAAAAATAAATTAAGGGATAATACTAGTAATTGATACTATACTTAATCCTTAAAATTTGCTTGCGTCGTTCTCGCTAATAATTCACATCCAGATATATGAATAGTTATTCAGTTTAAAAGTACTTTTTATGCTTTTCAATTGGGTAATTTTATTCCTCAATCCTTTTTATATGCCCTTTTCTTGTTTTAATTAAAACAATTTAGTGAAAAAAAAAAATGAAAAAATTAAGTAAAATTCTCTTAGGCACAATTTTTCTAATGATCCTTGTTTCGACGGTTACATCTTTCAATGTCGTAGCCGTTGGCGATCCAGACGATACTGTTGAAGTTAATGGGGATACATATGAATACCATGTACATGCTGACACTATGACCATGTTTCGATATAGAGCAGGAACTCAGTTAAGACTTAACGCTAACGTTAATTTAGATGTAAACTTTGATTGTGAAGCTTCAAAAATCGGTTCTAAAGATTTTGCTCTTGAAATTGAAGGTAGCGGCGATCTTTTAATGAATATGACTTGTACGGAGGAACAAAAAGAATTAGGGTTATTAATGGGCTATACTTACCAAATTAGAAATCGTAATCGAGTTCAATATCAAGAAGGATTTGTTGTTAAATTAGAATGCAATGGTACTTTCACTAAAGCGAAATTAAGTATATTGGCAACTAACGAAAATCGTGTAGGTCAATGGGCTTATTTCGACGAAGCAACGGAAGAATGGGTTAGCGTTCCAACATCCATAAAAGATGGTTATCTAACCGCTGAAGTGACTCATTTTTCAACGTGGACTATCCTTATACCTGACTACACAGTTTTAATCATTGGATTGAGCATTGGTGGCGTTGTTGCTTTAATAGTAATCGGATCAGTAATCTATTTGAAAAAGAGAAAATAATCAATAAAATAATTATATCTATAAACCAAATTTTTTTTTAATTTTTTAATTAAAATATTATAACGATCAATAAATGGACTATATAAATGTTAAAATTAAAATTAAGGATCAAATCAATTTTCAGCGTTCTTATATTACTTTTAATCTTCATTAATTTTAGTTTCTTAATATCTAATGTTTTATCTCATAGAACTGAAAATATACCTGGTTTTTCTACTCAAGATCAAATCTATCCAAATGAATCTGTGAAATATATTTTTTCTAACAATATAATTTTTGAAATCTCGACAGATTCTTTTATTGACTTAGAAATCCAATATGAAAATAGAATTGAAAATCGTCAAACTTTATTTTTTATTAATAATAGTAATCCAATTTCGTTAAATATCACCTCTAAAGTAACTATGCAAAGTTTTGGGATGGCTAGACCACCTCAAGGACCAAAAAAAGGAGATGCTCAATTTCAGTACAGGTACGATTGCATCTTTCAAATAAATACTAACACAACGATAGAAAATATGACTATTAGTAGTCTTAAAAATTCTCTATACGGTTTTAATCCAAGTAATAGTTATTCTTTAGCTTTATACGAACCTTCACAAGAATCGTGGGAAGTTATCAGTACAATTGAACAATTAAATGAGTCCAATTCTGAATATTCTTTAGAGGGATCTCTTATTAACTTGCAAGCAGACACAGAATATTACATTACTTTTTTCGAGATTATCGAGGTTTTTGATAATTGGTTTTGGGTAATTATTTTAATAGTTGGTGCTATTGGGATTGCATCGCTTGCTATTTTAATATCCAAAAAAGATTATTTCCAATACTTAAAAACTAGAACGATTCCAATTGAGAAGGGCGCTCATCGGTTAAGCTTAAAAGACGTATTAGAGAACGAAAATAGGAATAAAATTATTGATTTAATTCTAAACGAACCTGGTATTCACTTTAACGAGTTATTAAGAAAAATCGAAATTGCGGCTGGTAATCTCGTGTGGCACCTCGATATATTAGAAACTTACAAGGTTATTGGGAAAAAGCGCATTGGGAATTTTATAGCGTATTTTCCTTATTACCAGAAGAATCCCATCTCAAACCTTGACCTTCAATTAAGTAAGAGCAAATTAACGCTAGAAGTCTTACAATTGATCGAAAAAGAACCTGGTCTGTGGAATAGCATTATAACAAAACGCTTTAAAGTTGACCACAAAACCATCCAATATCACGTTAAAAAGCTACTAGATCTTAATTTAGTTCATTTCAAAAGCGAAGGAAGAAAAAAAAAGATATTTCCCAATCTTGATTCAGATTATTTCATTGACAAGAAAGAAGATTCTTCCTAACAATTTTTGAACCAATCATTTAGAGAATTAATATTTCATTAAGATTATATTTAAATGATATTTAGATTTTGTAGTTTTAACTAGAATTAGTAATAGATGTTGAAATATTGAATGATTAATCCCGAAGAATTTTTAAAGTTTTTAAAAAGTAGAAGGAGCATCAGAACCTTTCTCGATAAAATGATCGTCGATAAGGATCTTGAAATGATTTTAGAGGCAGGGAGATGGACACCAAGTGCGTCTAATAAGCAACCCTGGGAGTTTATTATCATTAAAAATAAAGAATTTCTAAAGAAAATTTCAGAATCTGCTGTTTATAGTAAGTTTATGAAAAGAGCTCCGGTCGCCATAGCTATTGTTGGAAAAATTAAAGAAAACCCTAATTGGTACGTTCAAGACACAACATTAGTTTCAATGAATATGATGTTGATGGCTTGGTCTTTAGGAATAGGGACTTGTTGGATCGGTTCAATGGATCGGGAAAAAGCTAAAGAATTACTTAGTCTTGGGAAAGACGATTTTCTATTAACAATCTTACCCTTTGGATATATTAAAGGAAACATTCCAAAACCGACTCTAAGAAAACCTATAGAACAAATAAAAAAAGAAATTTAATTTTTTAAAATCCTTTTTATTAGGTAATTATGAGGTCATCAAGTTCTTCTGGAGCTTTCGTTAATTTAACATAACCATCATCGGTTATTAAGACAGTGTCAGAATGACGAAAACCTCCAATTCCGGGAATGTAAATACCAGGTTCAACGCTTATTAACATATTTGGTTCGAGAAGTCTATCATACCCCTCAGCTAAATACGGCGCCTCGTGACCCGTGATTCCAAGCCCATGTCCAGTGCGGTGAATTATGTAATCGCCATATCCTTTTTTAATTATTAACTTTCTTACCTTAGTATCTATTTCACCCATGTTTGCTCCTGGTTTTAAAAGGCTATACGCAAGCTCTCTGGCCTGGAACATTGCTTCGAAAGGTTTCTTAGCCTTTTCTGGAACATGCTCTAAAAAGAAGGTTCTTTCTATTTCAACCCCATAACCATCTACTTGAGCGTATACTATGGAAACATGTGGACCTCCCTCCTCCATTTCAGCAAAAAGCTTTGGAATTATATGCGGGTCGTGAGAAAAAGAAGGTGGCCAAACTGCTCCAACCGTTTTACAAACGATGAAGTTTGCGCCAGGTATATCTGTAACAATCTTCGAAGTCATGAATCCTGTGACTTTCTGATACAAAGCAAATTCAGGCACTCCAGGACGACAAATTTTAAGCAATTCTTTATGTCCTCTATTAATAATTTTACACGCATGGACAGACCTCCCGATTTCGTAATCTGTTTTTACAATTCGCACTTCGTCAATAATATCTGTAATTACTTTATTTCCAGGCGTTTTCTCAGCAATCCCAGATGGCATTGCAGCCTCAATTCCTACTTTTTTCTCTTTTTCAATTAGTTTTTGGTATATATCGTACCAATTTTCTCCTTGGGGCGCTGGGAATTCGTAATAACTATGAAATTCAAGTTCGCCTATAGATCTGGATTCAACATGGCTTTTTTCTAAGAGGGGAACCACCATTTTAGGTATTCCTTCCCTTTCTATTACGAGGAGAAACGGACGTTCGTGCACATTATTAGCAAAATTAGTTAAATAATAAATATTAATTGGATCAAATGACACATAGTAATCCAAATTCTCTTGTAACATCAAGTTTCTTACTTTTCCTAAACGATTGGAAAGTTCCTCTAGATTTGGTGGTGCTGTAATACCTTTTGGTTTATCATTCATGATTTTTTCACTAAAAATAATTTATTATTGTATATTGAATAAGATTTTTTGATTAAAAAATTTATTAATCGCAAAGGTTCTCGATTTTTCTAAGGATTCCATCTTTTAGCCTTATTTGACTAATTTGTCATAAGCTACGATTTCTTAACATTTTTAAGATAAGAGAAGATAATAACTATTAATCATATAACTAAAATTGAAGGTGATATCAAATGGGAAAAAAAGATGGCATTGCAGGAATAGTATTTTTTGTGTTTTTTATAATTTTGTCGATTATTATAGCATCTGAACTTGGTACAAACGCAGAACTTGACTTAGAAATAGCAATAGTTATTTTAGTGGAATTATTTCTTTTTTGTTCGACGGCTTTTTTAATTCCAGGAATTGTTTGTCTATTAGGAAAGCATTTTGGCGCAAAGGTATGGTATTATGCTTTAATCCCAGTAACTCTATTAGGGATTGTAATATATACCATGGTGGTTGCTATATTAGCTCCTACATCATTCATGAGTACTTTCCTAGAATTTTTGGGCTTAGGCATTGGAGCGGCCGTAGTATTGGCCATTGTTATCCTGTGTATGAGCTATGAAAAATATTCATAAATCTTTTTTTTTATAATATAATGCTTCTATTTAAGGTTATATCATCGAATAATGTATAAGAATTTCTGAATAAAAAATTTATTAGTTTTTTGGAGTTTTTTATATAATAAAGAACAAGGAAACCATAGAGAAACCTTTAAAATAGAAGAGCAATCTATTATAAATTAGCATTATTTACATATTAAAAATATATTATATAAAGAGGAAGAGGAAATAAAATTGAAAACATTTGAAGATTATTTAGCCCGATTATATAAAATGAAGCCAAACATTTACATTGGTGACAAATTAGTAGGTCGGGATGACCCTCGATTACAGGGTGGTCAAAATATCATAAAAGTTACCTATGACTGCGCTCATAGCGAGGAATATGAAGATTTATGTGTAGTTACCTCTCATTTAACTGGAAAAAAGATTAACCGGTTTTGCCACATCCATCAGAGCGAAGAGGATCTTTTGAAAAAACAGTTAATGACGCGATTATTGTGTCATCGAGTAGGGGGGTGCATTCAGAGGTGTATGGGTATTGATGCTCTAAACGCTCTTTCTGTAATTACATACGAGTTAGACCAAGCGCTTGGAACCGATCACTACGAAAGGTTTAAGAAGTATTTAGAATATTTTCAAGAGAACGATTTGGTCGCTAGTGCGGCTCAAACTGATGCTAAAGGAGATCGTTTGAAGAGACCACACGAACAAGAAGACCCAGATCAATACCTAAGGGTTATTGAAACGAGAGAAGATGGAATCATTGTTAGAGGGTGTAAACAAAGCATTACAAACACACCATACGCAGATGAGATGATTGTAGTCCCTTGTAGGTATATGGGTCCAAAAGATAAAGATTACGCCGTAGCATTTGCATTGCCTACAGATTGGGACGGAGTTAAATTACTAACGAGACCTGCTAGCTTTAGAAAAAGTGAACACATGGAATTTCCCGCTGGGAATTTTGGGGACGCTGAGACTTTTATTATATTTGACGATGTTTTTGTTCCTAACGACAGGATTTTTTTAAATGGTAATGGAGATCCTAGGCAAACGGCATACGCTGGCTTTCTAGCACTTATGTTTGCTCACTATCACCGCCATAGTTATACTGGTTGCAAGCCGGCCATAACAGAAGTTATAGCGAGTGCTGCAGCATTAGTTGCAGAATATAACGGCATTGAAAAAACGTCTCATGTTCAAGACAAACTTTCTCACCTTATAGGTACTGCGGAACTCGTTTTTGCTGCCGGCGAATCTAGTGCAAAACACTCTGAAAAAGCCCCTTCTGGAACACAAGTTCCGGACGAGATTTTAACCAATGCTGGAAGGAGACTTGCAGGAGAAATGATTTACGAGGAATATAAAGTTTTAGCAGACATTTCTGGCGGTCTTATTGCAACACTACCTTACGAAGGCTCGTTCTTCTCTGAAGATGTTGGGGAACTTGCTATGAAATATATGAAGCGAAATCCAAGAGTTAAACCAGAAAATGTTTTACGCTGTTTTAGAGGCATTGAAGCTTTCGCGGTGAGCGAGATAGCGGGCCTATTACAAGTAGCGGGCTTACATGGTGGAGGATCGCCATCAATGGAAACAATAACTATGATGATGCGGTATGATCTTGAGAAACTGAAAAATATCTCAAAGTACCTTTTTGGAATTAAGTCCAAATTGAAAAGATACGAAAGACCGACTGTTACTCCTCGAAAGCAACTTGAGAAATTTCGAAAAGCTATGAAAGGAAAAAAATTAGAGAAATAAATACTTGCTTTTAGTTTATTTTTTTTTTTTAATTTTTTTAAAAATTATTAAGTTATTAAGTTACTAATTTATGAAATTATTATGAAGGAAGTTAATGAGAAAGAAAAAGTAGTAATAGACAAACTGCTTGGAATTGAAGACTTTAAAGAAATTGAAGTTAGAGTCGATGATACTGATTTGATGCAGGTTGTCCACTCAAACAAGTATCTGAATTATTTTGACGATGGCTTCATAAGTTTTGTGCAAAAGCTTAATAAAGATTGTGGCGCGTTACACAAAGAAGGGATCGTTTTTCCAGTTAGAAAGGTTGAAATTGAATATTTAAGATCGGCTACTTTCGGCGATAAAATTCTTATTCACACTCGAGTTACAAAAGTAGGAAACACTTCTATAACTTTTGTGATGGATTGTTATAAAAACAATAAATCAAAAGATACACTCCTTGTAAAAGGCATTATTGTAAGGTTAATTATGGATATGAACAACAATAAATTAATCAAAATAACTGATTTTTTCAGAGATTCTTAATCAATAATTACAGTTCATTACTCTTTCTTAACAAACTTTTCAAGTCTTTTTTTAAGTTCTTCAGATTGCCCAGTTGTAATCATTGCTATTGATTCGCGTGCTAAAACGGATTCAATACTTAAATCTTGGTTTTCATTTATAAACTTCTTTGTATACTGAAGAGCAAGGTGGCCTCTTGAAACTATCATATTCGCAGTTTTTTTAAGAATACGATTTAGACCTTCTGGTTTACAAACTTGATTTACTAAGCCTATATTTAGAGCTTCTTCGGCAGAGATCTCATTTCCAAGAAGCATAATCTGTTTTGCTCGAGTTTCCCCGACAATTCTAGGCAATAACTTTGTGGACGCGTTTGAGAAGAAAAGTCCAACTCCTACTTCTGGCAACATGATTCGTGTATCTGTTGCGGCAATTTTCAAGTCACATATAAGAGTATGCTCAAAACCGCCCCCAATTACCCAACCGTGATATCCAACAATTATTATCCCCGGATGTGCTAACATTGCTCGAGTGAGAATTTGCCAAGATTCAAGAAATTCAACAGCCTCAGCCAATCTTTCTTTGTTAGTAAGTAAATCATAGCCATATTTCAAATCCGCACCAACAGTAAAGTGTTTCCCGTTAGCAGCATAGATAACGCATATATCGCCATTTTCAGCGCTTAGTTTGAAGTAGCCTATTAACTTCTTTAGAACGTGTATGTCTATTGTATTCCTTTGTTTTGGCTTATTTAGAGTTATCTTTCCAATATCCCCTTGTTTTTCATATAAGACAATATCTTCCATATTCTTTTCCACTTTTCTTCTTTCATTTAGTTAGTATAATATTATAAGTACTTCAATTAATTTCGGCATAAAAAGTTTTTTATCAGAATTAGTAAAGGAAATAAATTTAAAAGGGCTTAAATTTGCTTTTTATATTGCGATCATTACAACAATCCCTCCAATTATGTTCCATAAAAACACCATAAACAAAACCATAGACCTTAAGTGTCATTTTTGTCGGATGAAGATTAGTTTAAAAATATATGAAAAAAAAAATATATATTCCAAGAATTAAAACTATAACGTAAAAATAGAAGATGACGTTTAAAATTAAAAAGAAGTTGAAATTAGTAATCTCATTAATAGTAATTATTACTATTTTTTTTCTAAATCGTTCCTTTTTTTCTTCCTCATAATAATTACCGTAATTATTACAGAAATGGAGGCAGTAGCCGTAATGATAATGGTCAATATTATGGAATCAATCCATAATAATTTCACGGAGTCATCATATTTTTGCGGTGGTTCATAGTAAATTCCCTCACTTGTTGATCTGATTACATAGGGTTCGTTAGGAATATCGTTAATTGATAAATTTTGAGCTAATGTGATCGTTGTGTTACCATATAAAACTATAAGGGAATATGTGTCTGTTGGGAGTGCCCCAGATTCAGGAATTACCGTTATTGAATATTTACCTATTTTCAAGTCGGGTATAAGAATGAAATCGTCAGGGGAACCATCGTGATTAAAATCATATTCTAAATAGTAAGCGTCTGGAATTTCGAATATCCCTTTACCCCTCTGAAGATTATCTGGATCGATTATTAACAGATCTACTGGACAATTAGTTTTAATAATTAAAAAAGGTTTAACCTCAGGATAATGTTCGTAATGTCCATTAATGACTCTTGTGTCATTATCATTATATATATCATCAGGAGATACGGGTTCCCATGTGATAGGAACATCTCCTTCATCACCCATATCAATATTAATGCCCCACCAAACATAATTGTTTGTTGGTTGATTAATATACGCCGCCCACACAAGCTCACTACAATACCATGACTCCGTGGATGGATCATAACTTTTTCCTGTAAAATCAAGCCAATATTTTGGTTTGGGCACCCTCTTTGTTTGGTCTAGAGCCCATTGGGCTGCACCCTCTCTTTGCTCAACCGAAGCCGATACAACGCGAAGCAGTGAAACGTATGTATCATTTGGAAAATCCCAATCAGATATATTATAAGATCTAATACCTCCATCCTTATCCTTTTCGGCTTCTACAACACAATAATTCCCAACATATATACCCGCATGAGTCCAATTCAAGACCCATCCCAGAGGATTAGAACTTCTATGTAATAAAATATCTCCTATTTGAATATCTTGCCTCCACCAAGGAACAGTACTACCACTGGGACTATTTGAAATATTAGCATAGTTAAAAACCTCATCGTAGGCTTTTATAGCAAACCAATAATGAGTATAAGAATTGAGTAATAAAACCTTACAAATCTCAGTATTACCTGCAACAACCGCATTATCTTTTGTCCATATATTAACTGTTATTTCTTCCCAATTTGATTCATTTATTGTTCCTATGGTCGAATATTTTATAATATAACCAGTTGATGTACCAATATTCCCATCATCGCCAGGTGCCGTCCATGATAAGGTAATCGAAGTTTTCGTTGAATTTATTATAGACAGATCTGTAACTGCCGCGGGTGGAGTGCTATCTTCCGATGGTAAGGTGTTTCCGCTCGGGCTGTTAGAGATGTTACCATAATTTGGAATTTCATCATAGGCTTTGATGGCAAACCAATATTGTGTATTGGGACTAAATTCAGAAACTACATGTGTTTCGATACTGTCTGCAGTAAGCGGAGTCCATGATTGACCATAGGTTGTAGCCGAATCCCAGTTGGAATCATTTATCGATCTCGACATAGAGTATTTTACCACATAACCTGCAGCTGTACCTGTATTTTCGTCATCCCCCGGAGCAGTCCATGTCAAAGTAATCGAATTCTCAGTCGGATTGCTTATAGATAGATCATTTATTGCCGCTGGGGCCGTAGTGTCTGCTGAAGGTTTTAGGTAATTCTCAAAAGGTTCCATCAATGGAAAATTGTCTTTTTCATCTCCTTCAATGATGTAGGGAGTGTCCCCAATTCCATCATTATCTGTATCAGTTCCTGTGTAATTGTCCCAATAATTGCCGAGATAATTCGTGTAATCTTTGTTGCTGTAGGTGTAAGCTATTTTTTCCGGAGAGTTCCATTTATTGGTTGAATCCACAGAATAAACATTTTTGGTATTGTTTACGAGATTATTAAAATATATTGTGTTATTATTACTATGAGCTAAATTTATGTTTGCGATGTTTCTAGAGATAGTGTTATTATTACTATAAGTTAAATATATCCCATTAGAATTGTTGTTTGCGGTGTTTTCAGAAATAGTATTATTATTACTATAGTATAACCG
The DNA here is from genome assembly GCA_018238625.1 of Promethearchaeota archaeon. Lineage (GTDB taxonomy): Archaea > Asgardarchaeota > Lokiarchaeia > Sigyniarchaeales > SOKP01 > SOKP01. The sequence continues at coordinate 4,891 of JABCSY010000047.1, read as the reverse complement.
TATCCCCCCAGAATTGTTGTTTCCGGTGTTTCCGGAAATAGTGTTAATATCGCTATTACTTATTTCTATCCCATAATAATTGTTGTTTGCGGTATTTCCGGAAATAGTATTATTATTACTATAATGATCTAAACATATCCCATACTCATAATTGTTATTTACGGTATTTCCCGAAATAGTGTTCTTATTACTATTATATAATTTTATCCCACCAAAATTGTTATTTGAGCAAGTATTATTAGAAATTGTGTTATTTTTACCATAAGATAATAAGATTCCTAATGAACCACTAGAGATATCTAAGTCTACTATTAATGAATCATTACAATTAACTAATATCAGCTGCCCTGCGTTCGGAAAATTATTAGATTTTAAAAATGTTTCATTGATGCAATAATATAATGGTTTTCCATTCACTAAATTTGTAGTATCAATATTTTGCGAAGAGGTTTCTACCAGTGAACCCTGGATATATACTCCACACTCAATCATTAAATTTCCTTTCAAAGTGTTTTTATTACTATTATATAAATATATCCCATAATGATCATTGTTATTTGCGATGTTTCTAGAGATAGTGTTATTATTACTATAAGCTAAATGTATCCCACTACCATTGTTGTTTGCGATGTTTCCGGAAATTATGTTATTATTACTATACCATAAATATATACCGAAAATCCTGTTATTTGAGCATGTATTATTAAAAATTGTGTTATTATTACTACAATAATTTAAATATATCCCAACAAGAGCGTTACTATTTACGGTGTTTCCGGAAATAGTGTTATTATTATTATAACAATCTAAAAGTATCCCATAATTATTATTATTTGAGCAGGTATTATTAATCAATTGTCCATTATCAATGTTGTATAAATAGATTCCCGCATCATTAGATTGTGATCCTGAATTGATAACTGTGCAGTTCTCGACTTTAAAATAGACGTCAGAGTTTTCAATTATTATACCACTTCCCGACCCTCCCCCATCTATTTCAAAATTTTCAATTATATAAGGGTCATTATATGTTCCTGAACCTGTGCAAATTCCTGCGGCTTTTGCAGCGGACCAATTCCCACTAATATACCCATTAATATGAATTGGGGCATGGTTGGTACTCATTTTAATATTCTTATCAGACCAAGTAGATTCTTTAGAGGTTGGATTATTATCATAGAGATTAAGGATAAAAGTGTTTAGATTAAAAATAACTAATGCTAATAATATTAAAATTCTTAACTTTTTTTTATTTTTTATTTTATGGACATTTTTCATATTTATCTTAGAATTTTGATTTTGGACAATTGTTTTTAATTTTGTCAGATTATTATTTAAATCTTTGTAAATACTAAGTTTTTTGATCCTTAATTATCTTTTTCTAACCATAACATTTATATCTTCTAGTGCCTTCGTTATAATATGGGTCTATGGCACTTATTCTCAATTCTCGTCGTCGGAATACCCACTCTCTGGCATTGCATGTTCAGACAAAAAAGGAAAAAGTTGGAGCGCGTTATTAAGAGTCAAGTGGTCCAATTAAAAGCTAAAGACTCGGAACTCCAAGAAAAGGACTACGCCTTTAAAAATGAGATAGAACAACTGAAAAAGGAGAAAGATACCCTTGAAGCGAAGTATCTCTATTTAGCAATAGTCAATTTTGAATTTTGAACAAAAATATACTATATTTCGCAAAATTCGGTGAATCTGTTATCGGAATTTAAGAAATCATGATTTAAAGAATAATTTAACATTTTTATCTCTCATTTTCCAAAAGTGTATATTTTATAAATAAAGACAATCTATCTTGAATTGATTAAAAATAAATAAATCATAATAAGGCGAACTATGAAAATGTTGTTTAAAGATAAAAAGAAGTTAAAAATATTAATATTACTAACATTACTAACAGGAATTATTTCAATTCTTAATCTAAGTTTATTTATCACGAATCTTTATGATAATGATCCTACCTCTGAAGAATCTACTCTATCCAATAATGTTGGAAATGATGGAATTTTTACCTATACTAAAAATGGTTTGAAATATTTTGCTGAGTTTATAACAAAAGAGAAAGTGGAATTAATGAAAAAACAAATTAGAATCACAGATTCCTCTAAAAATCTTGACCAAATCATCAATGGGATGGGCACTGGGGCTGAATCCCTAACAGAAGAGGCGTTGGAAAAAACGATTGGGCAAATTATGATTTTGAATGTGATTAAAGACCCCAAAAATCCTGTAGATTCGAAAGGATCTTATGATTTTTCTTCAGAAATATATTTCCCCCCTGTAAGAAGTCAAGGTAGCCAAGGATCTTGCACCTCTTGGGCAAGCGTTTATTATTCAATGGGTTATTTAGAAGCAAAAGATTACGGGTGGGATGCGAGTTCTGGAAATAATGCTTATCTGCTGAGTCCAGCTTGGTCCTATAATAAACTCACCGATGAGGGGTCAGGTACTCACCATATTGAGACGGGGCTTCTTTTAGAAGAGTGGGGCGCAGCCACTTGGGAAACAATACCATATACAGACACTGATTACACTAATTGGGGTGATGAATCTGCATGGAGAGAAGCACCACTCCATAGACCCCTCCAATTTAATTGGCTCTCCTACTTGGGAGATCCGACGATCACCACAATTAAAAATCTTGTCGAGGGGGGAACTCCAGTGACATTTAATATCGATGCAAATGAATATAATCCGGGATTAACTGATAATTATATTCTATCTTCTGAAGAATATTCTTCTAATACAATCAACCACGCTCAATGCATTGTTGGGTTCGATGATATTATAGCGGAGGATGGTGACGTTGGAGCGTTTAGAGTCGTAAATTCGTGGGGAGATAGCTGGGCCGATGACGGTTTTTACTGGCTGACCTACGAAACACTAAAAGAAATTGGAGCCCTTGGGGATAATTATATCCAAATAGGATATTATGATGATAGAATTGATTATCATCCGAGTTTGGTTGCCACTTGGGAATTTAGTACTTGTCCCACTAGGATGAATGATATAGTCACCTTGGGAGTTGGACCGTATGGTTCACCTTTAAATACACTTAATCCTGAGTATGAAGAACATACAACTGCTCTATTTCCTTCGTTTATGGCTTTGGATATCTCAGAATTCCAATCAGAATATATTGCCAATAATATAGTAAATTTTTATTTGGAACTTGGAACATCGAACACGGCCGGAACCATTTCTTCTTTTCTGATCGAGAGATATATTGATGGAAGTTTGGAAGAAATTACACCCGAATCACAAGATGTTCCTAAAACTACCCCTGGATATGTCGAAAATCATTTTTCTCCATTGGATCACGATTTATCCGCGACCTTGGAAACTCCAACTTATCCTGAGATCGCGTCACCACAAGTGATTAATGCCACTGTCACCAATAGGGGGCTTAACGACGAAACTAATGTTGACTTTGCCTTGTTACTTGATGGTGTGATCGTTAATTCAACCACTATTCAAGATCTTCTTGTCGGAGAAAGCGTAACCATAAACTACACTTGGACTCCCACAGTTGCGGGTACCTATAACTTCACTGCCGATGCTACACCAGTACCCGGCGAACCTTATGTGGAAAATAATGTTGTTACTGACTTAGTTACCGTATTTGATGATGATCCGTTTTTATCTGTATGGAATACAACATTACCCGGGTCTAGCGGAAGCAATCAAGTTACATTACCGTTGGAATCGGGTGGAACATATTCGTTTCTAGTTGATTGGGGTGATGGGACAACCAATACTATTACAAGCTGGAATCAAGTTGAAGTAACTCACACATATGATTCAGAAGGTGTGTATACCATCAATATCACCGGAACTCTCATAGGCTGGAGCTTTAATAATGGAGGGGATAAAGAGAAGTTGCTTGAAATCCAGCAATGGGGGAACTTACGATTGGGAAATTCCGGAGGGTATTTTTATGGGTGTGCTAACCTTGACATCACAGCTAGTGATATGTTGAACTTAACAGGAACCACGAGTTTAGCTTCTGCCTTTAGGGGCTGCTCCAGTATTGCTGAGGTAGAAGGCATGAATGACTGGGATGTGTCCAGAGTAACCCGTATGGATTGGATGTTCTTTTATGCATCTGCCTTCGATCAAGATATCGGCGGGTGGGATGTGTCCAGAGTAACCAATATGGCATGGATTTTTCAGGATGCTGTTGCTTTCAACCAATATATCGGCGGGTGGGATGTGTCCGCTGTGACCGATATGAGATGGATATTCGCTTATGCGTATTCCTTTAATCAAGATATCGGCGGGTGGGATGTGTCAAGTGTCATAGATATGAGTTTTATGTTCTATTTTGCGAATTCTTTTAATCAAAATATTGGCGGGTGGGATGTGTCTGCTGTGACCAATATGGACTCGATGTTCTTTTCTGCATTTGCCTTCGATCAAGATATCGGCGGGTGGGATGTGTCCGCTGTGACCCATATGGGGTATATGTTCGATTGTGCGGTTTCCTTTAATCAAGATATCGGCGGGTGGGATGTGTCCGCTGTGGCCCATATGTGGAGTATGTTCTTTTCTGCGGGTTCCTTTAATCAAGATATCGGCGGCTGGGATGTCTCGAGTGTCACTCGTATGGATGGTATGTTCGCTCATGCATCTACCTTCAACCAAAATATCGGCGGGTGGGATGTCTCGAATGTCACTAATATGGATGGTATGTTCTATGGAGCATCGACCTTCAACCACGATATCGGAGGGTGGGATGTGTCTGCTGTGACCAATATGGGCTCGATGTTCTTTGATGCATTTGCCTTCAACCAAGATATCGGCGGGTGGGATGTCTCGAGTGTCACTACTATGGGTGAGATGTTCTGTGGGGCATCAGCATTCAATCAAGATATCGGCG
>JABCSY010000127.1 GCA_018238625.1 Promethearchaeota archaeon | reverse complement strand
ATCGCTATTGTATACAAAGGAATTACGGATAGCTCGATAAATATTGAGATCATGAAAGGAGCGCTTGGTCCTAAACTATCCCAAGCCAAACCTCCTAAAGTTGGGCCTAGAACTGCACCTAATAAGCTTAACCACTGTGCAGCACCAAATATTTTTCCACGGTGGATTTTTGATATTCGACTGAGGACATTTTGTAAAATTAAGTTACCTCCCCAAGCAAAAGTCGCGTCAAAAAGCAAGATAAAACCAAACATGAATCCCGATGTAGAATTAATTATAAACCAAGTTACTAACGCCCCTAATCCACTTACAACTGCAACCCCTAATACGGGGTTTACTTTATCAGCAATCTTACCTAATTTAGGAGCAAATAACAGAGATAAAACTTGAGCGGGAAAATAAATTAACATCACTAAAATAGGCATCTCAACTTTCAATTCTTCAATTAAATAAACTTGAAAGAAGGGGTATGCTAAAGATTGGTTCATACTACTCACCATAAAAGCAATGGTCAACATGCTGAAACCGAAAAAAAATCCCGTCGCTAAGTTGTTCTTGGGTTTTACAGAAGAATCTGGTATCACGGGTTCTTTAGAAACCATGATTGGTTCGACTGAGGATGGAAATAAATTGAAAATGTGCTTGTCGTATGTAAGTTCTTCGTTGACTTTACGATGAAAAATTATACCTCCAAGAACGTTAGATGCTGCAAACAATACTAGTGGACTGTAAACCAAAAAAAGATTTTCAGGAGTAAATGTAATTGCTAAACCAAAAATAATAACGCTAGTAAGCGATCCTACCAGATTTCCTTTTCCTATCATTCCAGCTCGTTTTCCGAACGCAAATGAACGATTTGATTTATTTGACTTCTCGGAAATTAACGTATCTAATGGTGTCCAAAAAAAACCTACAAACAGCCCTAAAACAAACATCCCAATAGCGAATAATAATAAAGAAGATAATAAAATACCCAGATACATTAAAATATAACTTGCTCCACGCCCAAAACTCCCTATTAGGATTAAAAGTTTTTTTGAAACTCTGTCAGTTAAATAACCCACAATTGGAGCACTGATTAATCCACCCATAGTCTGTATTGAAAATGTAAGCCCTAACACCGTTCCCGTACCTCCTAATAACTGGATTGTGACGTACGGGATCAAAAATGAGAAAAAAAAGAATCCCATGCTGTTCCAAAAGATAATTCGGATCATAGGAACGAAATCTGGAGTAATTTTCGTTGCGATTGCGTTTATATCTGGCTTGCTTTCAGAATCAAAATGATCACCGTTATCAATATTGTGCGACAATTAAAAAAACTCCCCTAAAACTATTATGCATAGTAAATATCCATTTCCTAAAAAGTTCGTTATTTTAAGTTTTAGCATAAATTTATGGAATAAGATTAATTTTGATTCCCCTTTATTTTAAATTCCTTAAAATACATTTAAATATCTGTAAATTTACACCCTCTCCTTTATTATTAGAGCAAATACCTATTGAAAGACATAGGAATGAGACTGACCGAACAAATCCAGATAAAAAAGACGGCAAACCTCTCGTACTTTTGCCATTTATCCAAAAACCTCTATAATGTGGCAAATTATTACGTAAGGCAAGAATTCTTTTATTTAGGAAGCTGGTTAAGATATTATGATTTATGGTATATGTTAAAAAATAAAGAAGCGTATCAGAAACTTCCCTCACAAACAGCCCAACAGATATTAAGGTTAGTTGATAGGAATTGGAAATCGTTTTTTAATTCCCTTAAAAAATGGAGGGTACAACCAAGAAAATATCAAAGTCGCCCTAGACCTCCAAAATATAAGAAAAAGAACGGAGAATTCGTACTAATTTTCACTAATCAACAATGCCGAATCAAGGAAGGCTACTTATATTTTCCTGAAAAAGTAGCCATATCTCCAATAAAAATGCGTATTAAAAACCAACTACATCAGATAAGGCTCGTTCCTAAGGGGTTATATTACGTTGTAGAGATTATATACAAGAAAGACGTAAAAAATCTAAAGTTAGATAAAAAAAGAATTTTAGGGATTGATTTAGGATTAGTAAATATCGTAACTATGGTAAATAATGCTGGACTACAACCAGTAATTATTAAAGGCGGTATTGCCAAGTCCACTAATCAATTCTATAACAAACAACTAGCAAAGTATAAAAGCGTTAAAGATACGCGGGGCATCGCGTTTGAAACGAGAAGAATTCAAAAACTCACTAAAAAGCGAAATAACAAAATTAACGACCAATTTCACAAAATTTCAAGAACAATTATAAATTATTGCATCGATAATAATTTTGGAACGATAATTATCGGGTATAATCAATTTTGGAAACAAAAAGTTAATATGGGGCGGAGAAATAACCAAAAATTCGTTCAGCTTCCTCATTTCAAATTGATTTCTCAAATTCAATACAAATCTAAATTAGTAGGAATCGATGTTATCTTAGAAAAAGAATCTTATACTTCTAAATGCAGTTTTTTAGATAACGAATCGATTCAAAAACATAAAAACTATACCGGAAAGCGAATTAACAGAGGGTTATTTCGAAGCAAGAAAGGAATTATCTTAAACGCCGATGTCAATGCGGGGTATAATATAATTAAGAAAGTAATCCCAAATGCCGTATTGGTTGATGGGATAGAGGGTATAGGGTTATATCCGTATTCTATCGTAGTTTCGTAATTATAGAATTCAATAGAATAAAATTTTAATTCCATAAAAGGTAATTAAAAATAACTTGGATTAAATGGATAAAACTTAATTTTTTAAGAAGATTTTTCTTAATACAACTTATCAATTATAAAACAAAAATAAATTTTTAGAGAAAAATGTTAACTCCAGAACACGTTAAAGAAATTTTAAAAGATTGCACAGCGAATCTTCGATTCCACGCACGTGGGGGGCAAGGAGGCGTTACCGCTTCTAATCTTTGCGTCGAAGCATTCTACGGTTATGGCGTTTGTCAACCGAGATTTGGGGCTGAACGAATGGGAAGTCCCACTGAAAGCTATGTAAGGCTTTCTGCGAACGTTGATTTAGTAAGGTCAAATGAACAAGTTTATGGCCCTCATTTCGTATCTGTGTTAGACGAATCGTTACTCTCAGAAGTAGATGTAACTGCTGGCGTGCCGAAAGGTGGTTGGTTGATAGTAAATACTGTAATGGACCAACTAACCATTCAAGAAGCTGTAAAGAGAAAAGACATAAATATTGCTACAATCGATGCGACCCGAATTGCTCTAGATGTTCTGGGTCGAAACATTACAAATACTATTATATTAGGTGCTTTAATAAAAATCTCTCATCTCTTTACTCTCGAAGAATTATCTAATGCTATTATGAAGCGATTCAAAGGAGCTATAGCTGGGAAAAACATCGAAGCAATAAAGCAAGCAATTGAAGAAACTTGCATATTTGACATCGGAGTCGACCCAGATTTTACAGTTGACACTAAAGTACCGTGGCAACAAATAGATTTAGGCTTACCTGGTTATAAGGAATTAGATAAAGCGGGTGTTTGGTATTGCGACGAAAAAGTAATCCCTGTTGGAAGCGACCAAGTGAATACTGGTTCGTGGGGCGAATGGGATATGATTTGGGACGCGGAAACATGTACAAATTGCGCTCAGTGTTGGTTTATTTGCCCTGATTTTGCCATTATTAGAGAAAAAAGGGAAGACGGTAAATATCATATGATTGGAATTGATCTACTTCATTGTAAATCATGTTTAAATTGTCTAAATATCTGCCCTGTTCAAGCAATAAGTAAAAAAATGAAACAAGGACCGGCTGCTTGTGCAGTACCGGAAGAAAGTGGAGGTAATTAAAATGTCAGTAGAACCAATGAAATTATTTTTCAAAGAGATTAAAGAGCCCATCGAGACGGCAATGATTGGGAATTACGCTGTGGCCGGGGGAGTTACCCAAACGGACCCTGATGTAATTTGTGCGTTTCCTATTACCCCTCAAACTCAATCCGTTGAGGGTTTATCTGATGTCGTTCATCAAGGAAGATTAAAAGCGGCCTTCGTTAATGTCGAATCCGAATTAGCCGCTATGAGTTATTCAACGGCAGCTTGCGCTGCAGGTGCCAGAACTTTTACTGCTACAGCATCACAAGGCTATTTATTAATGACTGAAGCTTTGCCTATGGCAGTCGGTTGGCGCGTCCCGTTAACGATGATGATTTCAGCGAGAGCTTTTAATGCTCCCAATCTTTCTATATGGAACAGTTGGAGTGATTTCGTTTTGTTTGATGTTGGGTGGAATTGTATCGTTTCAGAAAATGTGCAAGAAACCTACGATGCAGCAATTTTGTCAGTTATGATGTCTGACAATTCTTTGTTTCCAACTATGTTTGTACACGACGGTTTTATTATTTCTCATTCCGTTCAGAAATTATGGTTAATTCCAGACGAGATTGTACGGAAATTAACGCCAAAAAAGCCTCGCCACACAATTTCAACAAAGCGTCCTGGTGTATGGGGTGGAATTGTAACTCCAAGCTTTTTCATGGAGGGACGAAAAAATCTTGACGAAGCGAAAAAACCCGTGTTAGATATAATGAAAAAGGCATTCGAAGAATTCGGAAAAGCGACTGGGCGCCATTATAACTTAATTGAAACCTACAACTTAGATAACTCTTCAAAAACGGCTTTTATTACTATGGGAAGTATGTGTGGAAACATCATTAGTTGGATGACTAAAAACAAGGACATAGGGCTAATTAAAATAAGAGCATACAGACCTTTCCCTTACGAGGAATTACAGAAGATTGTCCAAGAGCATAACATCGAAAAACTAATTATATTAGAAAAATCAGATTCGCTAAATAATCTTTTACCACCATTTGCCACTTCAATAGCTACCGCGTTGATTCCGCTTAAAACTCTATTCAGATGCTATATTGTAGGATTAGGTGGACGGGATGTTACTCGAGATGAATTTACTGTCGCAAAGAAGAAAATGGAATCTGTTAACGATATGAAAGGACAGCTCTATAGTTACCTTGGCGTACGTGAGACTAAGGATAAAATCTATGAGGTGAACATATAAGATGTCAAAACCAGAAAGAAATGTAATTAAATTCGAAGATATCTTAGCAAGAGATGGCAAATGTAACGTTTTATTTTTAAACTACGATAACGAAGCTTTTATGAACACAGGGATTCAAGAATCAGGCGCTACGCCACCGCACGCTTCGACAACTACCGGACCCGGTGGAGAAAAAATTCCCGGTAAAGTTGGTGTAAAACAAGATTTAGTTACTCCTTTTGCTTTTTACGGGACAAAATCGTTATTTTTAGCAACGGCAAACCCTGCTTATCCAGCAGATTTTATGGGAAAAGTTGCTGATGCGTTAAAGTCAAACGGATCTGCTTTCATTCAATCAATAGCTGATTGCATGAGAGGATGGCGACATCCAGCCGAAGACGCCGTAAAGATCTCAAAATTAGCTACAGATTGCGGTTATTGGCCTCTTTACACTGTTAGAGTAAAAGATGGTATTCCAACATTTTCTTATTATCGCGGATTAGATATAGATAAGGAGAAATTTGTAGAATACTTAAAATCTATGGGTCGGTTTAGACATCTCTTTAAGCCACAATTCTTAGAAAAAGAAATTGACGAATTAATTTACTATACTGAACAACGCAACCTTAAACTAAAAGGGCTTATTGAACAGTTTGGAGCCGAAAAACCAATAGACTTTTATCAGGTAAATCGAAGAACCTTAGAACCTCAACAACATCTCCATCCAGGACACGGACTTTGCCCAGGGTGTGGCGCCGGAATGGTCCTGAATCAGATGGCGACAGCAGCTACAGCAGTCGCCGGTAACAACATTATTTACGTGAACAACACGAGTTGTAGTGAAGTATCGACAGCGAAAGATTTTGTGACTTCTTGGAAAGTTCCTTGGGTTCACCACTTATTTGAAAGCGGAGCTACTATAGCTGAAGGAATAAGCACAACTTACAAAATACTTAAATCTAAAGGTTTGTTCAATGGAGAGGTGCCATATGTTATTCACATTGCTGGCGACGGTTCTACATACGATATTGGATTTCAATTTCTCAAAGCTGCTCTCATTCGAACGAGTTCTTTCGTAGAGATGAACGAATACTTAAAACAAAATTAATCTATTTTTATTTATTTTTTTTAATTCTCATTTGAAGTTAATTAAAATAAAATTCTTTGATATTACTAATCTTTTTACTGTTTAACAAGGACAAAGAAAAAAAAAAAGAAAGTTACTCTATTTTAATTGTTTTTGGTGTTGTATCAATACCTAATTTCTTATAATATGAATCTAATCGAGTATTTATCTTGCCGGCTCTCATTTCGATAATCAAGGATATCGGTATAAATATTAGTATTATAACTATTGGATCAATAAATACAAGGAGGATAATCGATGAATCGTTCGTTGTAGTAAAGATCTCAATTAATATCAAGCTATAGGCTATAATGGTTGAGATTCCCACATAACCCTTTAACATCTTAGTGTAAAACTGTCCAACACTTTCAATATCAGGGGTAACTGGACGATTATACGATTCAATTCTTTTAGAGCTCATCAATCCTGAATATTGTAACATCCATATGGGGAGTATAATTAAACTAGCTACAGGAATACCAAGCAATATAGACATATATTCTATTATAACAGCAATATTCTGAGCCTCTCCTCCATTGTAATAAAAAAATTGATTGATAGTATTGGAAAAACTCATGTAGATTGCTACATTAACAGCTAATAAGCCCGGAAATACAGCTCGTAGCAGAATCCTCTTTCCAGAAATCTTTTTTTCTATGGGGATGATGAAATAATCGTATTTTTTCAATTTGATTATTTTATGCATTCTCACCATACTTGTGGTCATTATTGGTCCGAGAAAGAGCATTATCACCATGAATAGGAAGGGTAATAATAGGCAGATTATAACATCTGAAAATGTACCGCCAGGTATTATTGGAATCAAATCATCTGTAGAGACATTTCGTATTAAAGGAAGGAAATTGAGAATTACCACAACGATCAAGAGAAATATTGAAGCGATAATTGGCATTCTAAATCTTTTTTCCATAAAATTTTCACTCTATTTTTATAAAAAATGTGTATTTAAACTCGCTTTAAAGAGCAATATGTAATTTTTATTGCCATCTTCCTAAAGTTTTGATACTTTAAAAATTTTACAAATAATTATTCATTTTCAATTTATAGATATTTTATCACTTGAATTTCTTGCGAGCTAATTTGAGATTATAAGTCTAAAATTTCTGTTTTTTTAAAGAAAATAAAAAACTAGAAAAAAAAAATTATAAAATATGTGTATGTATACGCACATAAAAAGAATATAAAAGAAATTGATTAAGGTAAAAATTGAGAGAGAATTATAATTGCTGGATTTAAAATCGCGCTATCACCTTCCCAGAATCTACCTTTAGACGGTTCGATTCTAAAGCCACTTAGAGAATCGATGGGAAATTCTATTCGTCCTTTTTTTTTGGTCTCGATAAAAAATGTTTTCTTATGTATTCCACACCCAGTTAGCTCAAATATTAACAGAATATGTTCAGATCCATCCTTTAAGGTAATAATTATATCCATTTAATCCCACCTTCTTGATTTAAAATTTTATTATATTTTATATATTGCTTTAAAAATAATTGTTTAGAAATTATCATGTCAAGTGTTTAGAAAGAATTCCAACTGCTGTAATTAAAATAGTCATATTACTCTCGTTAAGAAGATACGTACGTGCGGCCTCAATCTTAAAACCATCAATAGAATCAAGAGGAATTTCAAGACGACCTTCTTTATGGCTTTCAATAAAAAAGTTATTCTCGTTAATACCACTTGCTTTTAATCTATCGATTACCATTTTGTATTGGGTTCCATCTTTTAAGAAAATAATTAAATCCAATAGATTCACCATTTTTGAATTTCAATTATGAATATTAATATTATTTTTCTTATGCTATAAAAAGCTTCAACTTTTTGGAAAAAAATAGTAAATCACCATTTCATGAAGATATATACTGAGAAAAAGGGTGAAAGCTCAAAAGTTCTGGAATTTTTTGCGATTTAATTTAGGATAGCCCATCTTTGAAGACGGCGATAATAAAAAATATCATTTTAGATTAAATATCCTTTTAGGGTTCTCGTATAACATTTTATTTCCGATATCTACCGCATCGCTAAAAGAAAACTTCTTAGCTTCGATAAAATCAACAAGTACATCAGCTAAAATGTCTTTAATTAATAATAATGCGCCGTATGTCCCCTCTAGATTTTCACAATCACCCCCAAAAGCAAAGACTTTATCGGTACAATTCATTTCAATCAGTTCACACAGTAATCTTTTAGTAGCAGATTGACTGAGAATAGGCATCCAACATAGATCCACATAGGCATTAAATCTTTGAGTCAAAATACCGGGTATAGTATGGTGAAAAGGGTAACCGCCATGAAATATATCAAATTTTACGCCCGAAAATTTTCTCATTATGTTTAGAAGATAAAGAGGATTTGTTTCTGCCATAGTAGCCAATCCTGTATGAACTTGAACGGGCATTTTTTCTTTTTTTGCGTATTCTAAAAGAGAGGTTACGACGTAATTGCCCCATCTTCTCATTTCCTTCTCGTCGATAAAACCTTCCTTTTTCTGAATTTTTTTATAAATTTCAGAAATCTTTCCGTCTTCATTTCTTTCGTACAAAAAATGAATTGAACGTTCATAAGCAGATCCTATTTTAATTACATTTGCCATATAGCGCAGAGAGGTGAAATATTTTTCAAGGACATCATCAAAATCGTCTAGTGTATTGAGCGATTGATTAATACTTTCACCATATAGTTCAACCTGATGTTTATAGCTCGTAGGGCGATATTTATAAGTGTCTACCCTAACAAACGGGAAAGTAACCTCGTCAATCCTAATGGTTGTTTGGACGATAGGATGCTTCCAATGTTCCCATAAGTGAGGTTTAATATCTAGAATTACATTTGTTATGTTTAGCTTCTGTGTAAGAGTATCATACATATAGTTTGGGTCTTTATACGCCTCTTTAATTTTGTCATTTAATAGTTCCATTTTTGTTTGTTTTATGGGAAGAATGTCAATATCATATAATTGCTTAAACGCTAAGCGAAGTGAATTTAAAGCATCCGATCCTAACATTTTTTGTAAAGTTCCACATATATTCTTAATCATTCTTGGTGAATGTATATAAGCCCCATTTAAAACTTTGGCTAAATCTATAGTTGGTTTTTGAGGATGATAATTCCCCACATCACCAAAATGCTCATGAGTATCAAAGATTTGAACCCATTCTGAAATTAATTTTTCTTTTAACATTTTCAATCATTTGAAGGTTCGTTTTTAAATAAAAGTACACTCGAAAAATAAAGTTTTTCTAAAGACTGAGTTAAATACTATTTATATTCCAAGTTCTTCTAATTTTGCTTTGTTTTCAAGTACGATTTCTTTAGTTAGGGGAAAGAATTTCCAGAAAACCAGAACTCCTGCGAGCATAACAATTGCTGGAATTAATCCAGAAAGCAGGCGAATTCCAAGAAGCACTAAATTAATATCACCACCTGCAGCTGTAACTGCAGATAACATGTCCTCATAAGTAGCCTGACCCGGTATAAAACCCGTGAGATTATGAACGAGAGCAATAATACCTTCGTCGATTGTTGTAAAAAGTGTAGTAATGAACCCAATAGCACCGATGACAATAGCTTTTTGATTTGTTTTCATTTTTACTCCAAAATCGTCTATAACAATTGCTTGTATTGTTGTGTACATTAAAGCCCAATAACTTCCCATTACTAACCCAAGAATAAACATCACAATGATTAAATAGATTAAGGAAACTGGAAAAGAAAGTGGAACTAGAGCTGCTACCAATAAAAAACCACCAAGAGTGAGGACCTTTTTATTACCTTTTTTTTTAAGACGTCTTAACCAGAATGGTTGGGATATTATTACGGCTAAGATTAAAACAGCCATGATAATCATAGTATCATCTGGACCACCCCGTAAAATGTATGTGTTAATATAAAGTGAGTTCTCCAACAATAAATTGTATGTTATAACCCAAGCTGCCAAAAGAAGTAAATAAATTAATACACTTTTAGTTTTTATGGCATTCTTTAAACTTGTAAAAAAATTCATATGCTCTTTGTTTTCAGTTACTATGAAATATCTCTCTTTAACTATGCTATCTTCCCAGTTTCCCGGGAGAGAAATTATAGAGGCGATAATCGCAGATATCCCAAATACCAAAGCCATAAAGGCAAAACCGGCTTTTGTGTTGCCCGTACCAATTAGATAAGGTCCAATTATCATGGCAAATAT
>JABCSY010000046.1 GCA_018238625.1 Promethearchaeota archaeon | reverse complement strand
ATAACGTTTATGATTACATCAAAATTTTCAACAATAAAGAAAAAGTATAGAGAAAAAATTATGTGAAATACTAAAAAGTTTACTTATTAACTTTTATTCCTTTTACACTTAACTTTTGCATAATCTTCTCAGCATTTGAATCTAAGGGATTATTTTGGACATTTAGAAATCTCAGGTTTGGGAGCTCCAGTAAGAATTCTGGTATGGTTGTAAGACTATTGCCTTTTAAATTCAAGATTATGAGTGACTTCAGGTTTTGAAAAGATGCTGGAAGGAATGTTAATTTATTATCGATTAAACTTATTATACGAAGGGATTCAAGATTCCCTATGGATTCCGGAAGTTCTATTAATCCATTAAAATCTAAATTTAACTCCAAAAGCGATTTCAGCTTTCCAAGGGATTCTGGTAAGTGAGTAATACTATAATTTTCACTCAAATTCAATTCTACAAGTAATTCTAGGTTTCCGATGGATTCTGGTAAGGAACTAATTTGATTATATGATAAATCTAACTTCATTAACAATTCAAGATTACAGAACGATTCTGAGAGAGTTTCCAATTTATTTCGTGAAAGATTAAGTTTAAGAAGAGACTCAAGATTACCAAAAGATTCTGGAATGGTTGTTAATTGATTCCGGTGTAAATCTATTTCTTGAAGAGATTTAAGATTTCCAAAGGATTTAGGGAGAGATATTAGGTTATTCTCATAAATAAACAGTTTTTCAAGTGATTCTAACTGCCCAAAAGATTCTGGGAGTGATTCTAATTGATTACTATAAAACCATAGGGAGAGAAGTGATTTAAGATTGCCAATAGAAGCTGGAAGTACTTTAAGTTGATTTTCACTTATTGCTAATTCTCGAATTGATTCAAGGTTGCCAAAAATATCAGGCAGAATTGTCAATTGATTGTTTTTAAATGATACTCTTCTAAGTGTTTTTAGATTTCCTATTGAGTTAGGAAGAGTTGTTAATTTATTATTCTTCACAAAAAGATCATTTAGTGAAGTTAGATTTCCAAAATCGTCTGGAAGTCTCATTAAGTCACAATTAGCTAATCCTAGCGTTAAAACTTCTTCGTTCTCAACTTTTACACCATAATCGCTCCAACCAATCTCATCTTCTTTAGGAAGTTCCTTGATTAATAATTTTTGTAATTCCCCTAATACCTTAAATTGTTCTGGTTTTACTCTAAATTTTTCTTTTAACCTTTGTCTTCTCTGAGAATCAATTTTAACCCTTTCTTCGATTTGTCCGTCTACATACATTTTTCCATTAATTAAAATTTCTTTTCCATCTAAAAAGAGCTCTTTAACTTCATCATCGGTTTCGAATGAATCAAAAGAGAAATTCGCCGTTATCAAATTCTTAAGAGAATATATAGAATTTGGTATAGAATTCAGTGTCATAGAGGAAAAATCTAGTGAAGTTACATAGCCATTTTTATCAATTTTGAAGCGGTCTTTAAGATTATTGTTTATTTCTTTTTGAATTGACTTGAGGATTTGAATTTCATTAAGGTTAACTTGTTTTGAAAAGAATATGGCTTTTTTTAATGATGAAGGAGCTTCAATGATTTCTTCCCTTCCTTTTATAATTAATTCATAGATCTCATTGGCTATAGTAGTCATATTTTTACTTGTGAAATTAATGCCAATATAAGGCTGAAAAGATTCCGGAACATTACTGAAATCTTCGAAGAGAGGCACGAGCCGTTTATTCTGAAAAACGGCCATTCTTCGTTCTTTTCCACAATTTTCTGATAAATTTGAGGCTTCAGTACATACAGCAATAAAAATATCTGAGCTTTTGATGTTATCTTCCATGAAACTTATAATATCACCATCTAAATACCCGTGCCACCCTTCCCAATAGTGTACTATGTCTACATCATCTCTCTCTTCTAATTGAGTTGCAATATTGCTTACTTGCAATTTTTTACTATCCGCCATTGCATAACTTATAAAAATAGTATAGTCCATATGATAACCTTTTTCTTTGCGACTTAAGATGTAAAGAATACAATCTTTTTTGAATTTATAACTCTCAAAATTGAGTAGAAAATCAAATGTATTAAAGTTTTGCTTTAATTGTTTACTTAGAATATTATTTTTTTTCCCTTTTGATAAGTTTTTCTTCTTTATTTCGAGGGGATTTAAGATTTACAAGAATTATTCCAACCACCACTAGTAATAAGGCAAAAGGATAAATTAAAACATCGAATCGTTCTTGTAAAAATATAACAGAAAGAATTACTCCAATTAAAGGCACAAGAGTATGAAATATCGCTGCTCGACTGGCATTTAAACGTTTAATTCCTTCTAAATAGAGTGTATATCCCACTACTGTTGAAAGAAATGCTAAATATGCAATCCCAACCCAAACACGGCTTGGAATATATAGATACTGTAATGGATTAAGATATTCTGGACTAATGAGTAATGAAATAGGAGTCATTAATAAAAATCCAAAAAAAGAAACCCAAGTTATTATCCATAAAGATGTAGGTTGATAAGAATTTGATTTTTCTCGAGTTTTATTTATGAAATGACGGGAAAGAACTGTATATATTGCATAAGCAAATGCAGCAGATAAAATTAAAATGTCCCCAAGAATTCGATTTGAAACATTTACATTAGGAGAGAACCCAAACACAACAATAACAGCTATAAATGCTAAGAGGGTTCCTACACCTTTTTTCCAAGTAAAGAATTCCGACTTTAAAAATCTGCTTGAAAAAATAACGACCCAAATAGCATTTGTAGTAGCTAAGATACTAGCATCACTTGCACCAGTCATATCAACTCCAAATTGATACCCTACTTGAAAAATTGTTACAGATAACAGTCCCATTAGAGTTAAAATTTTCCAATTTTCCTTCGCAAATTTCCAATTTAAAGTTCCTTCTTGAGACTTAAGAATAAGAAAGAAACAGATTACAACCAAAAAGTATCGAACTACTGCTATCATTAATGGGGGGATCGTTACTCCTCCGACTTCCTCTGATACTAACCATCGACCTAATGGCCAAGTACCCCCCCAAATAACAGCTGTCAATATTAATAATATATAAGCGATGCTTTTCTCTCTTTTATTATTAATTATGTTTGAAATCATTACAAATTAATTTAATTTCTATTTAAAATTAAACTTAGGAAATAATAATTTATAAAAATTAATTTTATTATTCTTGGGTAATTTTTATTAGTGAATCAACAGTAATAAGAGGTAAATTCTCATTAAGGAAAAATTCATTCCAATTCAAATTAACCAAGAGCTCTGTATGCGCTGCGAGAGATGTTTAAAAGCGTGTAGGAGCGACGCAATTTACTTTGATCATTCAGTTAGGCTTGTGGATTATTCTAAATGTAAAGGATGCTTATCGTGTGTTCAAGTTTGTCCTCGAAATGCAATTCAAGTAACTTCTGTAATGCCAGGTCAGGTTCTTACGGTAAAAATAGATCATACTAAATGTACCATGTGCGAACAATGTCTTGAGGAAAACGGTAAGTTTTGCCCTCAAAATTTGTTTTATAAAGGCAAAGTGAAAAAAGATGGACAAGAAGTGGATGGGATTCTCTATAATTTTAATGAAGTCGATAAGTGCCAAGGCTGTTTGAAGTGTGAGTTGGCTTGTCCTGAAGGTGCAATTAAACCTGTTGTATTCGATGGGAAATCTTTTTCATGAATAACTAACTTATTGTGATTTTTCTTTAGCTTTTTGAATAACAATGTTTTTAATTTCAGAAAAATCAGAAATTACTACAATACCTTCCATACTCTTTAATTTTTTAATGTTCTCTAGTTCAATATCTCTGATTTTTAACACTAATGGCGTTCCATCGGGTCGAGAAGTAACAATTGGCTCAGTATCTTGATCTGAAGGGAAAATATATACTGTTTGACCTCCTTTAATAGCTTGAGCCACGCAGTTAGTAATTAGCGTATCTGCTATACCATACACAATTTTAGCGATAGTATTTGCAGAAACTGGGGCAACTAAAAATAGATCATATTTGCCAAGCTGTAGGGGTCCCGCATAAAACGGTATATTTGGGGTTTTTTCTACTTTAACTTTTTCTACTGCTTTAGTTAGAGCTAACCACATCTTATACCATTTAACAACCGCTGCACCTTCCTTTGAAAGAATTACAGTAATATCAATATCATGATTATTTTGCAAATCAATCATTAAATCAATTAACTCTTTAAGTATATAACCTGTACCCGTTATACCAACCATCAGTTTAAATGTCATGCCTAAAAATTTTAAATGATTATTTTTTAATATAAATTCAAATCATTAAATTAAAAACTTTAAGGTTTTTCTTTATTAGAAGATTTAAATATCCGAATTAGGATATTTATATTTAGATAGATAATAAATAACATAAAAAAACTGAATGTATGATGCCAAAAGCTAATGAAGAAGATTCAAATGATTCAAATAGCAATAATGAAGAATACGGAGTTGTTTTTAAAAAAAAAAAAAAATATCGGAGACGTATTTTTCCTCAAAAGGGTAAAAAGCCCTCTAAAGATGAAGATTCATATAAAATAGTATGATATATTTATATTCAAATTTATTCCTCTAATTTTTTAATCCTTTCCTCAAGTTGATTGATTTTTCGTTTCAAATTGTCTAAATTTTCATTTAATAAAAGGCGAAATCTTTCATAGATGTCAGTAATCCCTTGTTTTCGGCCTTTTTCCGACATCAAATCGATTTCTTGCTTGAAATTAAGGACATATTCGTAAAGGTCGGTGCAGAAATCATCAAAATTCTTTTTATCAAATTCTATACCTAATTCACGGGATAATTTTAATTCTGCTAAATCTGCCCAATCTACATCATCCCCTTTCAATGGAATTATCGGAATTGAGAATTTATCTGCAAGTTCTAATTCATTTCGACAATCAGCTGAATCAAACACAGATTTTTTCGTAGCAATAAACAATAAAAGTTGAGACTTTTGAACTGTATCCAACATCCATTCATCGATATTTCCAGCAAGATCCGCTTCACAAAAATACGCTTCAGAAATCTCTTTTTGGTTGTTTAAAAATTCTACGAGTTGTTCAATACGGTATTCTTCAAAATCAATAACCGCATGAGATATGAAAACCTTGATTGTAGCTTTTTTTCTCAAATAATCTCTAATAATATCAGGAATCTTCTGAATGATGTTTTTCTCCTCGGTATTTAGTGGATTATCGCCTAGCTGCAAATCTGTTAATTCATTGAAGTTCCATAATTGCGTGGGAATCTGGACAAAATTGTTTTTGCTTAAATTTAATTTCGAAATTAGAACAAGATTTCCAAATGACTCCGGCAATTGATTTAGGTTATTATTTGATAAATCAAGAAATTCGAGATTTGTTAATTCTCCAAAAGACTCTGGTAATACTTCGATGGGTGTGTTAGTTATGATTAAGGATTTTAGATCTTTAAACGCTCCAAAATTTTCTGGCAGCGTTTTAAATGAATATTCATGCATTTTCCAGCTAATTATTTTCTCATTTTCAATCTTTATGTTAATTGGATTTACATATTGTTTCTTTCTCATTTTTTCAATATTTTCTTTTTCAAGCTCTCTTATTATCTCTATTTGTTCGCTAGGTAAATTGTACTTAAGTTGAAAACGAAATAACCTAGACGCTGAGATTTTCCCCCCTCTATCGTGCAAGGCTCTCAAAATATTAAGATTCTTTTGGTTCCAGTCAAGAAAATCGTTTTTATCCAGGTGTAACTCATTTAATTCACTTAAATCCAATAGCCAATCGGGTAATTCAATGATATTATTATATTCCATGTTTAATGACTTAAGAGACGTAAAATTTTTTATACCATCAGGTATGTTCTGTAAATCGTTTCTTCGCAAACTTAATTGCTCTAAATTGGTAAGTTGCATTAGCCAATTAGGAAGATCGTTATTCTTAGAAACCGTTACATAAAAACTTTTAAGGTTTTGAAGTTTTTGAACCAATTCACCAACGAGAGTTAGCTTGTTTTCATCTAAACTAAGTTTTGATAAATCTAAACCAAGTTCAGTTATATTTTCATCAGTAAATTTATAAGTTAAGCCAAAAGAGACTTGATTGATGATATCCACCTGCTTCAAATCCTTACCAATTGCTTTTGAGAGATCTTTAATTATGTTTTTATCATCTTTCAATTTTTATACACATCTATTTCTTTTTTTTTTAAAATTGATAGAATACTTTCTCTTTAATGATATTTAAATTTCTCTTTTTAGAGATTTAATATTTGTTAGGTAAATTTTCAACTCATTGAGAAATTTTTAGATTCCACTAAAAATTGGGCTACTCTTTTTTTAAATTGTATGTAAAATAATTAAAAATATTAACAATAGATACTTAAAATAATTTTAAACGCATTAAAATAAGGTGTAATCCTATGGAATACGCAATTGAGACTTTTAATTTAAAAAAATATTTTGGCGATATCCACGCCGTTGATGGAATCGACTTAAAGATTCCCAAAGGGTACTTGTATGGCGTACTTGGACCAAATGGAGCTGGAAAGACGACGACAATTCGAATGTTGTCTACAATTCTTTACCCAACAGATGGAGAGGCTACTGTTTTAGGGTTTAATCTAAGAAAAGAAGCAAGTGAAATAAGAAAAAGAATTGGTGTATGCCCGCAAGAACTGGTAATTTATCCTCGTTTAACAGCAAGAGAAAATATTCATCTTATTGCTCAAATGCATGGTATTATTAAAAAAGATTATAAAGAACGAACTGATGATTTACTTGGAAGGATGAATCTATTGGATCGAGCTGATTCTTTATCCAAGACTTATTCGGGTGGAATGAAACGAAGATTAAACGTATTAATGGCTGTAATTCACGAACCAGAGCTAATTTTTTTTGACGAACCTACAGCTGGTTTAGATCCGCAATCAAGACGAGTTGTATGGGATTTCATTAAAGAGTTCCAAGAAAGAGATAGTACAATAATCTTAACAACCCATAACATGGAGGAAGCTGATGATCTCTCAGATGAATTGCTTATATTTGACTACGGAAAAATTATTGCCAAAGGTACCCCAAGCGAATTAAAAGGAAAGCTAGGGGAGGGAGACATAATAGAATTCAAGATTAGCAACCCAGAAAAAAGGGATGAGGTCATTGAACTTGCTACAAAACTAGATTTTGTACGCTGGGGAAAATCGGTGGGTAAACGGCGAATTCTTTTAAACGCTCTTGATGGTTTAAGACGAATCTCTGATATTATGGATGTTGTAAAAGTAGAAATGAAGGATTTATCTGTTCGTGAGAACACTTTAGAAGATGTATTTATTGATTTAACAGGAAGGAGGTTACGAGATTAATGAGCTCTCAACTGAAAAAAACTCAAAAACCTAATCGTTTATGGCATTTAGTGGTTAAAAACTTAAAGTCAATGATAAGAGATAAAGCCAATTTAGTATGGTTGATAGGATATCCAATTCTGTTTATCGTTTTATTTCGTTTCGCTTATGGAATTGAAGTTTTTGAAATTATGGGTGCAGGACTTCTAATTACTGGGCCAGTAGTAATAATTTCAACATTAGCATCTCATTTTGCTGAAGAAAAAGAATTAGGGGCAATTCAACGTTTAATAACTACACCCGTGTCTCGGCATACAATTCTTTTATCCGGGTTATTCTCTCAATTAGTAATTGGAGCAATTCAAATTGTTATTATACTTATATTTGGAACTTTAGTTGGTATGACTTTTCATCCTGATGCGAATATTTTTCTCATTTTATTTATTCCTTTCTTAATTACATTTACTTCTCTTGGATTTGGGTTAATTTTAGCATCCTTTATAAAAACCAGCAGTTCAGCAGGTGGTTTAGCATGGTTCATAATATTACCCCTTCAATTCCTTGGAGGAGCCTTTGTGCAAGAACCATTAATAGATTTCCTTCCTACTGCCCTCGCAGTAAACGCAATGCAGAGCGTAATGAATTTAGGAAGCGTATCTTTTGATTTGGTTGGCATAAATTTGATATTTATTACTCTTTGGGGTATTGGTGGAATAATTCTCGGTATTATACTTTTTCAACGGAAAACTGCAATTTTGTAATTTTCTTTTTCTTATTAATTTAATTTTTTTTTATTTTAGTTATAAAACCCAATCATAAGAGTTAATAATTTAAGTATGATAATTATTAAAATAGAAGAATCTAAAATTATTGTTCATGATTAATTATGGATACATCGAAGTACATTTATCTTGATTATGCCGCGACTACGCCAATGGACCCTCGTGTGATTGAAGAAGTTAATAAACATTTCAGAGAATCGTATGGAAATTCTTCGAGTCTACATTCGATTGGTCAAAAAGCCGCTCAAATATTAGTGAAATCTCGCCAAACTGTAGCGTCATTAATTAACGTCCAGAGAGACGAGATATTTTTTATGTCTTCAGGGACAGAAGCGGATAATCTGGCAATATTGGGCGTTGCGTTGAAAAATAAGAGCAGAGGAAATCACATTATTACTTCTGCAATAGAGCATCATGCCGTCGATAATACGTGCAAACAATTGGAAAAAAGAGGTTTTAAGTTAACTTTCCTACCTGTTGATAAATCTGGCTTAATAAATCTAAAAGAGTTAGAAGATAAAATTACGGACAAAACAATCCTTATCAGCGTAATGTTTGCAAACAACGAGATAGGAACTATAGAACCTATTAAAGAAATTGGAAAAATCGCCAAAAATCACGATATAATTTTCCATACGGACGCTGTTCAAGCGTTTGGTAAAGTTCCAATTGATGTAAATGAACTGAATATAGATTTATTATCTGCGACAGCTCACAAGTTGTATGGACCTAAAGGAGTTGGAATGCTATATATACGAAACAAAGGGATTAGAGATGGTTGGGGGAAGTACATTGAACCAATTATGTATGGCGGTAGTCACGAGCGAGATATGAGGCCGAGCACAGTAAATATTCCTGGGATCGCGGGTTTTGCAAAAGCAGTGGAAATAGCTAAGGAAGAAATGCCAAAAGAAATTGAAAGGGAAACTAAATTACGCGATAAGATTATTCGTACCGTCCTTAATAATATTGAGGATTCGTATTTAAACGGACACCCATCTCAACGATTACCTAATAACGTTAACCTGGGGTTTAGATTTATCGAAGGAGAATCCATTGTTTTGGATTTAGATGGGGAAGGAATAGCTACATCTACAGGCTCAGCTTGTTCTTCTAAATCATTAGACCCTTCTCACGTATTACTTGCTATAGGTTTGAGACCAGAAGAAGCTCATGGTTCTTTAAGAGCTACGGTTGGGAGGTTTACTACGGAAGATGATGTAGATTACTTCTTAGAAAAATTACCCCCAATAATAGAAAGACTTAGAAAAATGTCACCTCTTAAAAAGGGTGTACAATATATGTTTGATAAGAATAACCATCAATAATAATTGTTTATAACTTACTTGAAAGGTTAAATTTAAAAATGGATGATCAAAAAAAGCTCGCAATTGTAATATTAATAGGCGGAAAAAACATCCGCTTTGGAAACAAATCGGCTGCTGTTTTAGATGTACTCGGAAAACCGTTAATTTTACATCAAATAGAAACGCTTTCTAAATTTGACGAAGACATTTTTTTGGTTGCTAACTCAGAATATCAGATTAATTCTTATTACAGAGAGATTAATTTTCCAAGAGACATTAACTTCATCGTTGACGATGCAGAAATTATTGGAGAGCCAGATGTAAGAACTCCAATGTTAGGTATATATTCTGGTTTTAAAGAATTGAATAATTTAGGTTTTGAAAAGGGCTTTCTATTATCGGGCGATATGCCTTTGATCAAACCTGAAGTGGTCGAATTATTGATTAAAGAAGTCGAAGGATACGATTGTTGTATTCCAAGATGGAATAATGGTTTTTTAGAGCCATTATTTGCTATCTATCCCGTTGAAAAAACGTACGAACTTGCGAAAAAAACAATTCAAGAAAAAAATTACGCTTTGAACAGTATAGTCGATAAGACTTGGAACATAAACTACATATCAGTTGAGGAATCGATAAAGCCATTAGATCAGAATTTAGTCGGCCTAATAAATGTGAACGGGCCAATCGATCTTGAGAAAGTAATCAAATTATATCAATAGCTTTAATTACTAAAAACTATCATTCTCATTTTTTTTTGTATCTTAGTTTTTCTCAATAAACCTTTTACTCTAAAAAAAATTGTTTAACATAATGGATAAAGAGGAATTTAAATTTTTAGATAAAACAATAGAGCTCGAAAAAAGAGAAGAATTAGGTTCTTCCTACAAAATAAGATCTTATCATGACAAATTAAGATTAATGGAAAGTAAGAAAATTCCTCAGAAACCAATTGAAGAAGTCTTAAATGATTTGCTATTAAAAAATAGTTACATTTCTAAAAAGACTAAAGATTCGATATCAAAAATAATATACTCTCTAAAAGATAGAATTATTGTAGTTACGACTCATTCGGGGCAGGATATCATTTGGAATAGAGGAAAACTAATTAATTCCTACGGTTGGTTTTTTTTCGTTTCTAAACCTAAGTCTAAACAAAAATCCAGCAAGGCAAAAACGGGAAAGAATAAGAAAGAATCTAAAAAAGAAGAAAAAACCGTAAGCAGAGAAGACTATCAGTTCGAAGACTTAGTTATTCCACTAAAAGAAAAAGAAAACATGCGTAACTTATACCACACCAAAGAATATTTTCAATATTTAAAGCTTATCAAATCAAGAAATATCCCTCAAATGCCAATTAAAGACGTCTTACATGATTTGTTGGTTGAAAATCAAGATATCCCCTTAAAAGAGAAAAAATCTAT
Organism: Promethearchaeota archaeon; assembly: GCA_018238625.1. Taxonomy (GTDB): domain Archaea; phylum Asgardarchaeota; class Lokiarchaeia; order Sigyniarchaeales; family SOKP01; genus SOKP01. The sequence continues at coordinate 21,461 of JABCSY010000046.1, read as the reverse complement.
TGGAAAATTTATTTATTACAAAAAAGAGAGGGTTATTGTTGTTAAATCTCTAATTGGGGATAAAATGTATGAAAATCTCAAGAGTTTGGTAAGAAAGTATGGCTGGTATTTTTATATCACGGGGGTTCCCGTAGGAGCAAGTCAAATTTCAGTAGCGATTGATAAGATCGAGAGAAAGTTTGATGCTAATTATTTTAAAAACATATCTATTTCTAGCGAAAATAAAGACGAGAAAACGAGAGTAACCATTTATCCTATTGTGCTTAAACCAAATCATAACTGCCACATCCTAGGTTTAGGAAATCTTAACATATTATTAGATTGTGGCATTTCAGATTCAAAAATAAAAGAAGAGAAGGAAGAGACAGAAGATAAAGAAGGGGAAGATGTAAAAGAAACTTATGAAAGACCTGACGATTCGATATATATAGAAGAATATCTCGAGAACTTGCCTCAATTGATTTTAGAAGAAGAAAAAAGACATGTAGAAAAAGAGGATATTGAAAAGGAATTAGCTTCTGAAAATAATCAAAGTCAAACATCGTTTATACCAAAAATAGATGCTATTTTTGTCTCACATAGTCATTACGACCATATTTCGGGCCTTAAGAAGTTAATACAGCTCAACCCCGAAGTACCTGTTCTTTGCTCAAGAATTACGTTAGATTTGTTCCTCTTAAGAGATTCAAACTTCTTAAAACAAGAAAATCACGAAGAGGTCGACGAAGAGGAATATCGAAATATTGTTAAAAATGTTATTTACGTCGAAAACGGAGATAAAATAGAATTTAAAGATAACGGATGTTTTCTATCGTTTTTTCACGCCGGTCATATGCCGGGAGCATTGATGGTACTAGCAAAAGTTAATGATTTTAGGTTTTTATACACTGGTGATTATACATATTATGATATAACGCCTTTTGCTGGGACAAAAAGATTTTTAGAACAAATTTCTCGTCCTATAGATTATCTCTTAATTGACGGAACCAGTGCCCATGAAGAACATGGAGAGATATCCGATCAATTTCATAGTTTAATTCTCTTCTTAGAACAAAAAGCGGAATATGAAGATAACGTTTTAATCGGAGCAGACCCCTCAAGTTTAGCCATAAGCTTTATGCTGACGTTTTGGAGGTATTTCAGAAAGTTACAATTAAGAAAAAATTATACAAAACGCCCAAATATTTACGTAGATATGATGGTTAGAAAAAACATTCAAGTAATCAATCATCGATACGAATATATCTACGGCCCTATTTCACGATTAATAAAAAATAAAGCCAATCCTTTTAATAGCATTAAATTTAGATGGTTTGAGCGCAACGATTTAGAATTTTTGCGGAAGAAGAATAATATAATAATTTCTCACCCTCCAGATCTATCTTACGGATTAATACGAAATATTATCAATGTGGTTGGTCGCAACCCTCACAATTTAGTGTTTCTTGCAGGGGCTATTCACGAACAACCAGGATTTGATTTAATATCGGGTGGTAATATAATAGAATTCTCTGAAACGTGGAAAGCGCCATTTAGGGCATTTTTGATTAATACTTTTATGCCTCAACTTAAAATTAAATTACACGCAGATAAGATACAGCTTGCTGAAATGATAAAAGCTCTTGAACCAAAAGAAGTATGCTTTTTCCATCAGTCTCCAAAAAAACTTATTAAAGCAGTAGAATATGTAAAAGAGTTGGGCGTAGAGAAAGTAAACTTACCTAAAAAAAGGAGATTATTGATTTTAAACTAAATTCTATATTTTAAAAGCAAAAATCATAAATACTAAATTTGTCAATTTCTTTTCTAATGTATTACATATCAGTAGAAATGGTGAATTGAATATTTATTCAGATAAAGTAATGGATCATTTTCGAAATCCGCGTAATATGGGGGAAATGAAAGATGCTAACGCAATAGGAGAGGTAGGAAACCCCGTTTGTGGAGACCTCATGTATATATATATTAAAGTAGAAGAAAAAAATGGGGCAGAAATAATAAAAGAAGTTTCATTTCAAACATTTGGGTGTGCAGCTGCTATCGCAACTTCTTCCATGATAACAGAGTTAGCCAAGGGCAAAACGCTTGATGATGCCATGAAGATATCTAGAACCGATGTTGCTGAATCTTTAGACGGATTACCTCCAATTAAATTGCATTGTAGTAATTTAGCTGCTGATGGATTGCAAGATGCAATTAAGAAATATCGTGAAAGTAGAAAATAACAACTATTTAGTTGAATATCTATTAAGTTATGTAATTGGAATAATCTTTTTTAGTAGTTTCTTCACTTTTTTGATGTTATCTCGAAGAATTCCTAATTTTTAAAGTATAATTTTTAACGAATTTTTAAATTATAAACCTTTTAAAAGATCTCATTAAGAGTCTCACTTAAACACGTCATTAATATTTCAAAATATAAGCAAAATGTATAATTAACTAAGTTGATAATTAAGAATTAGAATAAAGGTGGTATCAAATGGAAACAAGTTCAAGCGAAAAAATAAAAATTAAACTTGGAGGAATGACGTGCGCTTCTTGTGCCCTCAAAATTGAAACTAAACTGAAAAACTTAGAGGGTGTTAGTGGTTCAGTTGTTAATTTTGCTAACGAAGAGGCTACGGTCGAATTTGACTCAAATAGGACCAGTTACGATGAATTTCATAAAACAATTAAGGACTTGGGATACAAAGCAACCTTAGCAAAAATTGATATAAGAGTAGTAGAATCTCTTTCAGAGTCCGATTTCAACGATTTTGTCGATAAAGTTAGTAGAATAGAAGGTATTTACGATGTCAGAGGAAATCTCAAGGCAAGCAAAATGTTTATAGAATTCAATGAACTACAACTTGACGAGAGTAAAGTTTATTCAAAAATAAAACAATTAGGCCATAAAATCGAAAAAGCTGCTGGAGCAATAGATAAAGAAATCGAGAAACACAAAAAAGAAATGAAATATCGGTTGCGAATCTTGCTAATTGCCCTAGCGTTCGCTTTTATAATTACTCCAATTAGTTGGTTCGTACCGTCGACTTTTGTACGGAATACATTTCTGTTTTTCTTAGCTACTGCTGATTACGGCGTAGCAGGTTCTTTCTTTCTCGTAGGTGCGTATAAATCGCTAAAAAATAAATCCACTAATATGGATGTTTTAGTTGCATTAGGAACTACGACTGCTTATGTATATTCAATACTCACAACTTTTTTGATTCAGGGAAACACATTCTACGAAGCAATGAGTATGATTCTAGCGTTCTTGCTAATTGGAAAATACTTTGAACATCAGACAAAGGGACAAACTTCTGAGGCAATTAAGAAGTTGATAGGGTTACAACCAAAAACCGCTACTCTTTTAAAGGATGGAATAGAAATTGAGATCCCCATTGAAGAGATAGAAGTAGGAGATATTTTAGTTGTTCGGCCTGGTGAAAAAATACCTCTTGACGGAAGAGTAGTGAAAGGAAAAACAAAAATAGATGAGTCCATGATTACTGGAGAAAGCAGATATGTGAAAAAGGAAATTGATAGCGAAGTAATAGGCGCAACCCTTAATCAAACTGGGCTGATAAATATTGTAGCCGAAAAAATAGGGAAAGATACTCTATTGTTTCAAATAATCAATTTCGTAAAGGAAGCCCAGAGTAAAAAAGCGGCAAAACAACAATTAGCAGACAAAGTTAGCAATTATTTTGTCCCTGCGGTTATTATTATTGCCACTGGAGCGTTTCTCTACTGGTTTTTAATAGCTAGTATAGGATTAGAAATATCGCTACTAGTATTTACATCTGTAGTTGTAATCTCATGCCCATGCGCTCTTGGTTTGGCTATACCAACAGCTGTAATGGTTGGTACTGGTAAAGGCGCTGAAAATGGAATTTTATTAAAGGGCGGTGATTCTTTAGAAGCGATTAGCAAGATTAATACAATTGTCTTTGATAAAACGGGGACTTTAACCGTTGGAAAACCAAAAGTCTCAGCAATATTTACCGAAAAGGATTTAAAGGGGAAAGGTTTCGATGTAGACGAGCTATTATATTTTGCAGGAAGCGCTGAAATGGGTTCGGAACACCTTCTTGGACAAGCTATTATCGAAGAAGCAAATCAAAAAGGGTTAACTCTCGAAATTCCTACTGAATTCGACGCCGTACTCGGGAAAGGTATAAAAACCAACGTTAAAAGCAAAAGCGTATTGATAGGAAACGAAAAGTTAATGGAGGATTATAACATTTCTATCGGTTCTTATAAAGCTAAGTTCAATGAATTTCAAGAACAAGGAATAACAACGATCTTAATTAGCGTTGAAGGCGAGATCAAAGGAATTATCGGAATTTCTGACAAAATAAAAGATCAAGCGCCTTACGCGTTAGAAAAACTGAGAGAGAAGGGATTAGAAGTTTTTATGCTAACTGGAGACAACAAGCAAACGGCCTTAAGTATAGGTAAACAGTTAAAATTCGACGAGCAGCACATCTTAGCGGAAGTTTTGCCGAACGAAAAAGCTGAAGCTATTAAGAAATTACAAGATTCAGAAGAAAATAAAGTTGTTGGTATGGTTGGAGATGGAATAAACGACGCTCCTGCTTTAGCCCAAGCAGACGTCGGAATTGCTATAGGTTCAGGCACCGATATTGCTATGGAAACTGCCGATATAATACTCATGAGGGGAGACCTTAGGAATGTGGTTTCTGCTATTAATCTATCTAAAAAAACTTATCGAAAAATGATAACTAATTTGTTTTGGGCTTTTATATACAATATAATTGGAATTCCTATAGCAGCGGGAGTACTATATTACAGTACAGGGTTCTTTTTACCTCCCTATTTAGCTGCCGTTTTTATGGCATCTAGTTCCGTTTCCGTTGTTGGGAATGCACTTTTCTTGAAAAGATACGAACCAAAAACACCGCAGCAAATCGAAGAAGAAAGATTATTAATCTCCCAAGAAAAGGTTGTAGACCCCGTTTGCGGCATGGAAATCGATCCAAGACGCGCTTTAGAACACGAATATCAAGGAAAAATCTATCATTTTTGCGGTTCGAACTGTGAAGCTCACTTTAAACAAGACCCTGAAAAGTTTAAGAATTACGATAACATGAACCCAAAGTTAATGCAAATGAAAAGCAGCGAAGAAGATTTAGTAATCGATCCTGTTTGCGGAATGAAGGGAACACCCGAGGATTGGATTGAACACGAACACGATGGGAAGAAATATTATTTTTGCAACGAATCGTGTTTAGTTAAATTCAAGAAGGACCCTCACAAATATGTAAAATCTGAAAATGAGAAGGAAATTAAAGAAATTAATACTATAAAAGAAGATAATGAGGTCGATAAAAAAATGGGAAAATTAAAATGTGCTGAATGTGGTGAGACTATTCTCGAATTGCCAATGCATTGTGGAAAGCCCATGCATAAGGAAAATAACCAATTAGTTTGTTGGATGGGTGCATCATGTGGCTCACAATCCATACCAGAACATTGTGGAAAACCTATGGATGTAATTGAATAAATTCATGAGGTAATTTATCAAAATTTTTCTTTTTTTAAATTAAGCATAAATACTGCCTTATCTAACTATACTTTAATTCATTTAAGACAATAATTTTAAAATGTGAAATAAAATGAAAATAAAAAAAGCACATGTTAGTATTAGTCTTCTTATCCTTATTCTTTCGCTTTCCGTAGCTGGCTCAATAAATCAAAATTTTAAACCCAAAATCATAATTGAGCCTCCAAGGGCAAGCGACGGCGAAATCACCATCGTAACCCCAGAAAACAAGACCTATACTCAACCCGATAGTGGATATTACCCCGCAACATATGGATTCGAAAATGATTTAGCAGGATCTGATCCTATGGTAATGAGTGTATTCGAGGGAGCGGGATATGTCAATGTTGTAGATGAAGTCGGTGGTTATAAAAACATTATTGAAATGTATGATGGGATTAGTACCAACCACGATGAGTTATTTGACATTTTTCCACTTCAGACTCATGGTACTGTGGAGTTTTGGATGAGGTCTAGTGATGTTACTAAAGCTAACCAATTTACTTTACTCGATTCGACGGCATCAGGAGTATACGGGCAAGGTATGGGATGGATCAGTTTAATTGTAGATCGTATCAATTATGAAGATAGCTCAGGATGGCATGCCACATCTAAAATTCCATATGATAATACATGGTATCACATTAAAGTTGAATTTGAATGCTCTACAAGCAATTATCGAGGATTAGCACAACAATCTTACAGATTTTATGTCGATGGAGAGTTTTTCGGAGATTTTTCATTTAAAAACAATATTGATAATATTACTAAGGTGTATTTTTTCACACGTGGAGGAGACTCAAATTATCGGTGTTATATCGATGCTGTGGCATATTCTTGGGATTCTGACTATGTAATTGGTGATAATCGGAACGAAGGTTTGTTATTGAGCTATGAGAATACAATAAGTTTAGATTGGCAAGGGTATTCATTAGATGGGCAAACCAATAAGACAATTCTGGGCAATAAGACAATTTCTATACCCATTAACGGTCCTCACCGAATCCAAGTATTTGGAAATGATTCTCTTGGGACGAATTATCAATCAGATCTAAAGCACTTCCATGTTGGTTTCCTACCAATTTTTCCCGTTATCCCCGGCTACGATCTCTACCTAATAATTGGAGCACTCAGCGTAATATCTGCTCTTCTTATCAGAAAACGCTTGAAATCCTAAATTAACTTTTTCTTTTTTTAATTTCCTGTAGCTATTTAACCGATCCCTCAAGTTTAAGAATATATGATCAGAAAAAACGGCTTAGGAGTTATGAATAAAGCTGAATTTTAGATAAAAAAAATAAGGTTAATAGCGAGAAAAATAACCCTTGTGTTGTACTTTAAATCAGAGTCAATTTTATAATTATTTCCTGTATAAGAATTCTATATTGTTTTTCATTAATATCTCCGTAGGTTAATAAATATATTGCTTTGATAATTCTAATTGCTGTTCTAATATCATTCTCGTTTTTAATCACAAACAGAGCTGGAAAATTGTCGTGCCATTTTTTAGTTGATGGGCTATCATTAAGATACTTACTTGCAGATTTAGGTAAAGCTAAGACAATTCGTATTTGTGTCTTCTGAGGATGGATATAAGCAAAATTTTTCCGTTCTCCTTGTTTTCTTAAGGGTGCCCAGTACTTCCGATTTATAATATTTAAATCAACATTAATTTCTTTTTTGATAAATCTCTCTAGTTTCTCTAACCATTTTAGAGTTATAGGAGATGAATTAATTAATAAATTATGTGCCATCATGTTTTTTGTCACCTCTAATGATATCAGTATATCCGAATTAAATATTTTAAACAGAACTTTTTTTCCTTGAGAACCTAATAATCCCATTTGTAGTTGATGTTATGAATAAAGAGTCCCCGATTTAATTTCAAACGGATTACAAGAATGAATAATAAAGAAAAATTTGATCATAAATAGATCTTTCAAATTTCATGAAAACCTTATACTAATACAAATTTGGAATATAAGTTATTATAAAAAAGCTAGCAATTCGTTCTTCTTCGAAGATTAAAATTAATTTTAATTAAAAAAAAATATTTTTTTTTTTTCTCGACATTATAATCAGAAAACGATTTAAATCCTAATCTAATTTTTTTTCTTCTTTTTCATAGTATTATCGGAATAAATCAAAAATTATATCCCATCTATCTTTATAACTGATAATGTCATTCTTATTAATATAATTAGGTTTCCAGTTATCATAAACATATTCACTAGGAACGATATAATAGATTGGTTCTTCATTATCCTTCCACTCAACAAAGACGAATATGAAATTTTCACTCGCTTTTGGTCTTGTTTTAATACTAAAAGCATTATTCTCTAAACGGGCTGAAGTCTTAATTTGCATGCTAATCGATTTAGAACCATCAATAGTTGCCAAAATATCTACATGTAGAATCCCCTCTTTCATTAATCCAGCAGAAATTCCAAATCGACTCAACATAGCACAAACCAAATACTCTCCTGCATCTCCTACTAGTTTTGAATTAAGTTCTTTTCCAAATGCACTTTTCCCTTTATTTGTCATATTACACCACTTAATTTTATGGGTTATTTTTAATTAGAATTAATAAATAAAAACTACGCACTAATTTTTTGGAATTAACTGAAATTGTATAATTATAAATACGAGCTTAACCTACTTTCTTAATAACGATTTTGACAAAAATCAAATAGTGATAAAAATTAAAGATAAACAAAATAAGTTTAGTGTGGTTTTTCTCCTACTCGTAATGTGTGGATTCTCCTTGGGAATGTTCTTTTCTTCACCAAGGGTAATTCAAGATACAGAAGATTTTAGTAATCCTAAATCGAGTGCGGGAGAGATCGCAATAATAACACCTGAAAATAAGACCTATATCGAACCAGACGACGGCTATTATCCTGGAACATACAACTTCGATAATGAATTACCAATCACTTATGGAACAAACACTAAGTTCCTAGATGAATATTATGGATCATCGAATTATTATTGGATTAGAATTGCACCAGTATTTCAAGGGCATTACAACGTTTTAGATATGTATGATGGACAAGGAGGGGCAAATACATGGGGTGTTCATTATTTTGATGAACCGCACTCGTCCGGAACTATTGAATTTCATTTGATATTTACGGGTCGTCATGAAAGTGCTACGAGAAGGCATTATTTAAACTTTAGAGCTACAGATAATACCATAGGGTTCAGTGTTATGCTAGAATTACACGACGGAGATATTGTGTATTATAACGGTTCGAGTTGGGTTGAGATAATAACCGCTTTAGATATGGAATGGTACCATCATTCTATGTCATTCGATTGTAATGCTGGTACTAACGGTCAGTTTAATTGGACAGTATGTGATGAACAAGGCAATGAAATAGGTCGTGTAGAAAATTTGGAGTTTGAAAACAACTTATCAACACTTGGAGAAATTTATATGGGTACTCTTGTAGGCGATTACGGGGGCGGTTCGTTGTGGGACGGCTTTTCATTTAGCTGGGATCCCGATTACAGTATTGGAGACAATAAATTTGAAGGATTGCTTCTTAGTTATGATACAACTGAAGATTTAATCTGGAAAGGATACTCTCTTGATGGACAAGCAAATAAGACAATTCTAGGTAATTCTACAATTCCAATGCCCAGTGACGGACCCCATACGATTCAAGTGTTTGGAAATGATACCCTCGGTACGATGTTTGAATCTGATGTAAGACATTTTACAGTAGATGCCACTCCCTTCATTAATATAATCACCCCTGAAAATAAAACCTACAACGAACCGACGAGCGGATACTATCCTGCGACTTATGCGTTTGAAAATGATCCTGATGATTCAGTTCCAGCGGGTTGGTCAAAAGTGGCTGCTTCCAATACTGATTTTAAAATAGTTTCTGAATGGGGCGGTCATAAAAAACTACTTGAATTTTATGACAATAACCAAGGTAGTGCGGCAAAAGCTTATCAAAATTGGGGTGTTGATAAAATAAGTGGAGAAATAGAATTATGGTGCGGGAATGATGACTCAACAGAATTAATTAACCTTTTTGTATGTGATGGTAATTCTGATAACTCAATTTTTATTCAATATGTTTTTGGTGAATTTAGATATATTGACAGTAGTACACATATAATAGCGAGTGGATTTGATACAAATGCGATGTATCATCTTAAGATCAGATTCGACATGGCACAGGGTTGGGATTGTGAAATTAATGGAACATCTTATGGTGGTAATTATGCTTATAATTTTCGTGGTTCTCCAACTTTAATGGATAGTTTTCAGATCTGGAGTGGCGAATGGGCTACAGGAGGTTATAATATGTATGTTGATGATGTTGCGTATTCATGGGATCCCAATTATAATATTGGTGATAATTTGAAGGAGGGCTTATTCTTGAGCTACGATTCTAATATCGATTTTATTTGGACAGGTTACTCATTAAATGGACAAGCAAATAAAACAATTTTAGAAAATACCACAATTCCTATGCCCTCAGATGGTCAACATCGAATTCAGGTTTTTGGTAATGATAGTATAGATAATATGTATGAATCTGAGGTTCGTTATTTTGAAGTAGACATTAACCCAGTTGACATAACCATAATTTCACCAGCTAACTTTGAACTCTTTCAAGATACTGCTCCTGATTTTGAGATATCCATTGATGATCCCGATCTTAATTCCATGTGGTACTCGCTGGATGGCGGACTTACGACTATTCCATTCACGGGCTTTACAGGGACCATCGAGCAATCGGAGTGGAATAAAATTTCGAACGGAACGGTCACGATTGGATTTTATGCCAACGATTCAGCAAATAATATTGGGTATGCATCAGTAACCGTGCGAAAAGACGTATTAGGACCAATCATTACGGTTAATTCACCACAGAGCGATGATGTCATTGGAATTAATGCTCCAAATTACGATATATCGATAGAGGAGTTCCATCTCGATTCAATGTGGTATTCACTTGATTATGGAGTGACAGTCTTCCCGATTTTTTTTCTCACGGGAACACTAGATCAAGCAGAATGGGACTCTAAAGGCGGAGGAACTGTTCCGATAAGGTTTTATGCGAATGACAGCTTAGGTCATGAATCTTTTACTGATATATTAGTCGCAAAGGACTTAATATTTCCGATTATTACGATTAATTCACCTAACACTGGAGAAGTTTTTGGAGCTACATCTCCAACTTATGATATTTCAATATCAGAATCAAATTTGGATTCATATTGGTATACTATAGATGGTGGGGCTATCAATATCACCATTAGTAGCCTGACGGGGACGATTAACCAAGCAGAATGGGATAAGCAAGGCAACGGTACCATTACGATTAGATTTTTTGCTGAAGATGAAGGTGATAATAAAGCTTCGTCAGAAGTTATAGTAAGGAAAGACATTAATGTACCACTTATCACTATCATTTCCCCTGACATGTCCGATGTAGTTGGAATTAATGCGCCAGGATTCGAGCTTTCAGTAGTTGAACCCAACCTTGATTCAGTGTGGTATACTCTGGATGATGGGGTAACAAACTACCCAATTATTGGATTAATAGGAACTATAGATTCGACTGAGTGGGGTAAATTTGGAGAAGGAATGACTGTGATCAAATTCTACGCAGAAGACATGGCGGGAAACCTAGCTTTCGCCGAAGTTCAGGTTGAAAAGGACTTAACTGCACCGCTAATAACTATTGACCAACCGGAAATGGGAGATATATTTGTTAGCTACCCTCCAATTTATAGTATTTCAATTGATGAATTACATTCATACGAATATTGGTACTCTTTAGACAACGGAGCGCATAACTATACTATTACAGAATTATTTGGTTCAATAAACCAATCTTCTTGGGATGCAATCTCTAATGGCCATGTCACACTACGATTTTATGCCGAAGATGAGGCGGGTAATATTGGAGAATCGTCTGTGCTAATTACTAAAGACGCCGCTGGACCGCCACCAACACCTCCGGGTATTCCCGGTTACGACCTCTACATTTTATTAGGAGCTCTTGGTGTAATATTTGCGATTTTGATAAGAAAACGACTCAAATCCTAAATTTTTCTATTCAACTTTTTTTTTTAGTAGTTTTAATTTTTATTTGCTATTATTTATATCAAATTCTTACCATGTGAGTGTCAATTATATATCATAAATTCTTTTATGGGATGGTATTTGGAGAATGTTTTTTCTTTTCAGTTATATTGAAATTTACTTAAAAGATTTTAAATCCCCTGAGAGGTCATCAAACCAGAATTTGAAGTTATCATTGATTTCCCTCACCATTTTTAGCACTTTACTTGATTTGTTTAATTGATCGAGAAAGAATTTGTCCATTGTGATGATACAATCACAGGTACAAATAGCAGTTGCGAAAATCAAGCAATCGATTGTGTCATTTTGAAATGTTTTTAATTGAGAAGCTAATTCAATGATTAAGGGGTTATCAGTAAACGGCTTTTCCGTGAGTCGTGAGTCGTTTTGAATAGCATCAATTCCAATCCTTATATCTTGGGGAGTTATTGTATTCCCTTTAGACGATAATTTTAAACCTTTCGCAGTGAGTTCAAAAATAGTTAGAGTAGAGTAAAAATAGTCATTACTTGATTTAGATAGGAGATCAATCAAGAACGTGTCGGGAATGATTTCGATCCCGATTTTAATGAGAGGTAAAAAGTAGGATGTATCGATTAAAATCCTCATAATTCATATTCCTCAGTCATTTCCTCTTTAAATTGTTTCCACGCGTGATAGCTTATTTTAGTTTTAGGTGGAACATTTAATATCTCCTCTATGGAGTAGATTTTTCTCACAATTAGTTGATCTTGATGAACGTATAATAATATTGGCTGATTCGGTTTAAATCCAAGTTTTTCTCGAATTTCTTTGGGGGGAAAGATTTCTCCTTTAGAACCAACCTTCAAAATTATGGTATCAGTGTTAGTTATCATTATAAATAATAATATACTCGAAATATTTAAATTTTTCGAGTATACGAAAATGGATGTTTAATTTGTTGAAAAACTTACAGCAATAACAACTTTATTAGTACGCATGTATCTTATAAATTTATCAAAAGAAGCTTCAGAAAAGCATTCCACCAGAGAGTTCAAACTATTAGTTGGATTTAGTTATGGAATCGTATTAGCTTTTTTAATTCAAACCGAAATAATGTATAGCTTTGATGGGATCGGTGATCTGTTCCTTCCGGCAATTAGCTCTGCAGACTATTATGTCATAAATGCGATAATTTTCCTAACTTTGATCAGTTTCCCGATTTTATCTTGGTTTGCCTTTTTTTATTCTTCCTAATTGGTAAATCAAAAAATTAGCACATCCTAAAACGGGTAAAATAGGCTATTTTCCGTAATATCATTGTAAGTAAGGGTACGATTCTTTTATATTCCTCTTCTAAATAAAGTATAAATAGAAGCTAACCCTATTTATTCAATAACTATTTTGACAAAAATCAAAGAAGTGATGAAAAATTAAAAACAAAAAAATAATGTATAACATGCTTATTCTTCTCCTGTTGATGTTAGGCTTTTCCTTTGGAATATTTTTTTCAAATCAATATTCTGATGACATCAAGTATAATTTTCTTAAAAGCAATAGTTCTGCAGAAGACTATGAATATGCTTGGAATTCAACATGGGGGAGTATTTATAATGATTATGGCGCGGAAGTCGCAACAGATTCCCAAAATTATGTCTATCTAGTAGGGTCCACCGATACAACAGGCTCAGATATTTGTGATATAATTCTTTCAAAGTATAGTATCAATGGACAAGAAATGTGGGTTAAAACTTGGGGGGGAAATAATGATGATAGAGGCAATGATATATATATTGATGCTTCTGATAACATCTATATTGTTGGTTTTACAAAAAGTTTAGGTGATACTGATGGAGATGTAGTAATTATAAATTTTGATACAATGGGTAATGAAATCTTTAATATAACGTGGGGAGGTCCAGAATATGATTATGGGATGCATATCTTTGAGGACTCATTAGGCAATTATTATGTTTCAGGTCTAACCAGTAGCTTTGGAGATGTAGATGGTGATGCATTGATAATCAAATTTAACAGTATTTTTGAAGAACAATGGAATGTTACATGGGGGGGAAGTGATCAAGACATAGCAAATAAAGCAGAGATTGGTTCAAATAATTATCTTTATGCAGTGGGACATTCTGACAGTGTTGCTTCTCCAGGAAGTTCTGATGTTGTTCTACTTAAATATGATTTGGATGGAAATTATCAATGGGAGAGAACTTGGGGAACCTCGTTCGCTCAAAGAGGGAGTAGTTTAGCTTTAGATTCAAATGATAACGTTTACATTACAGGACACACTTTTGGGCATCCCGCTTCAAGCGGTAAAGGTCATCTTCTTAAGTATGATGCAGATGGAAACTATCAATGGGAACGGATATGGGGTGTAAACGGCGAATATGGTAATTATTTCTATAGAATAATCATAGATGACAAAGATGATCTCTATATTTCGGGGTGTACAAAATCATACGGTATTCCCAATAACTATGATGCATTATTACTTAACTATGACACTTCAGGTAATCAAAATTGGTATAAATACTGGGCAGGAACAGAATTTGATGCTACTCCCGGGTTATGTATGGATTCAATTGGAAATATATACATAGCAGGGAACACAGAAACAGACAGTGCTGGTGGATACGATATATTACTATTGAAATATAGAAATACACTAGGACTAGATATAAGTATTATTTCTCCGATTTCTAACAACCTCTATGGTACTATAGCTCCTGATTTTAACATAAATATTGATGATCCTGATTATGATTTTACGTGGTACTCGCTCGATGGAGGCTCTACCAATGTTTATTCAAACGAAACAACTGGAACAATAGACCAAACCGAATGGGATAAACAAGGCAATGGGACAGTGACTATTACTTTCTATGCGAATAATTCATTGGGAAATGAAGGGCAAGCTGAAGTAACGGTTAGAAAGGATATTTTATCTCCTTTAATTACTATTAATTCCCCGAGTGAAAATCAAGTATGTGGAGTGGATGCCCCAACTTTCGATTTAACAATACTTGAGCATGAGATAGATTCTACTTGGTACACATTAGATTATGGAAACATTAATATATCGTTCAGTGGCTCAGCTGGAACTATCGATCAAACTGAATGGGTGAAAAAGGGAGGGGGAACGGTCCCTATTAGGTTTTATGCAAACGATTCGTTAGGAAATGTGGATTTTTCCGAAGTAATAGTGGTTAAAGACCTTATTTCACCAATCGTTTCTATCAACTCACCTAGTGTTAATGAGCTCTTTGGAAGCATTCCTCCTGATTTCAATTTAACTGTTATTGAATCGAATCTTGAGTCCATGTGGTTTACTCTTGATTCTGGTGCTACTAACATTACATTTGGCAGCTTAATCGGAACTATTGATCAAATTGAATGGAATAAACAAGGAAACGGTACTGTCACTATAATATTTTACGCTAGAGATGAGGGGGGAAACGAAGGTTTTGCTGAGATAATTGTAAGGAAGGATATAAATTTTCCTCTCATTACCATTAATGCTCCAATCACAAACGATATTTTTGAATTGCAATCCCCACAGTATGATATATCCGTGGCAGAACCAAATATCGATACGATGTGGTATACATTAGATAATGGGATCACTACGACATTATTCACAGAGTTCACAGGTACTATTGATCAAACAGAATGGAATAAATTCGGAAACGGAACATTGACCATCATCTTCTATGCTAATGATAGTACGGGTAATATTGGCCAAGCATCAGTGAAGATTCACAAGGATGTCCTCGGTCCGATAATTACTATTAATTCTCCTCAAGATGATGATATCTTTGGGTTTAATGTTCCAAATTATGATTTATCTATAGAAGAGTTTAACCTTGATTCAATCTGGTATTCATTTGATTACGGGATGACGGTCTTACCACTTTATACTCTTACAGGAACCCTCGATCAAGCAGAATGGGAAACTAAAGGCAGTGGAACGATACCCATCCGATTTTATGCGAACGATAGCCTAGGGCATGAATCCTTTACTGATGTATTAGTAGTTAAAGATCTCACGATTGCACTCATTACGATAAATTCACCGAGTGCTGGGGATGTTTTTGGACACTCATCTCCGGAATATGATATTTCGATCTTCGAATCAAACTTGGATTCCTATTGGTACACTTTGAATGGTGGTGTGACTAACATTACCATCACTAGCTTCACAGGAACCATCGATCAATCCGAATGGGACAGTCATGGAAATGGATCCATAATAATTAGGTTCTACGCCAAGGATGAAGGCGGTAATGAAGGTTTCGCAGAAATTACCGTATGGAAGGATATAAATATCCCTCTCATTACCATTAATAACCCTAAAACAGACGATTTTTTTGGATTGCAACCCCCACAGTATGATATATCCGTGGTAGAACCAAATATCGATACGATGTGGTATACATTAGATAATGGGATCACTACAACATCGTTCACAGAGTTCACAGGTACTATTGATCAAACAGAATGGGATAAATTCGCCGATGGTATAGTTACTATACGATTCTATATTAGGGATAAAGGTGATAACGAGGCTTTTTCGGAAGTTAGCGTAAATAAAGACTTAATTGCCCCCGTAATTACAATCAACGAACCTGAATTAGGGGACATTTTTGTTGATTATCCTCCAATTTATAGTATTACTATAGATGAAACTTCCCTATATTCATTCTGGTATTCGTTAGATGATGGTCAAACTAATTACTCTATTTCGGAATTGACGGGAGCAATAGGTCAGGATGCTTGGGATAGTCTTTCAGATGGGCATGTAACTCTAAGATTCTATGCGAAAGACGAAGCCGGAAATGTTGGTCAAAGTTCAATAACGATAACAAAAAGAACAACCCCAGGACCAATCCCTCCTGGCATTCCCGGATATAACCTAATCGCTCTAATTGGTGTTACTCTCGGTGTAACTTTAATCCTTGCCAAAAGGAAACTTAAGAAGTAATTGAGTGAATTTTAACTTTTAATTCTTTTACTTATTCTATTATTAATTACTTCCTTTATAATGCTTCTATACCTATTAGATTTATGTCGTGCGATTTGAGACATCCTTTGAGCAAGCAATTATTATTAAAATTAGGAGTTGAAACCATACTCCCTAAGAGATAATTTATTTAGAAAAAGGTTTAGAAGAAAATAAACTTGATTAAGCTTTTATTAGCTTAAACCTTAACCAAAAAGAATAAATAGGCGATTACCTAATAGTTTATTATAGATCTTAAAACTGACTCGTTATGATAATAATCCTATATAAAATTAAACCCAGTATTTATCAAACGCAATTGACGGACTTTATTAGATTAAAATCCATCGAAAAATACGACATGAGTGTTCCAAAAGATTACAGAAACGCCCGAAAAAAATTTCGATGGATTCCCATCCATCCCACTTGGGGTAAAAGGAGGGCTCCAACTACGAGCTCCATACCCAAATCCCAGAAAAGAATACAAGATTTCATAGATTGGGAGTCCAAACTAAAAGACAAGTATTTATATAGGTTCTCTCGCGTTAAGATCCCTCGTTTTGAAGAGTTTGGAATGGGAGTGATCTCTAAAAAGGAATGGGATATGCATCGATATCTTAAAGGGTTTAACGGGGTATTTGAAAACCTGTTTGAATTTAACGACTTTAGCTTTTTCCAAGAATTACAAGGAAGGCTTGAAAATAACGGCGTTTCTTTTAAAGACATGTTTATTGAAGACGTGCTAGCTTACGAAATGTTGCGGATCAATCTGGGCTTCAAGAATTACTCCGGTATAGAAAGAATGGGTAAGTTTCTCCCTTATCCTCCCTTATTCAACATTACTCACGACCCCAATTTCTTTCCAAAAGCACAGGATATCAGTTATGTAATGACTAAAATCCCTCCTGAAGCGTTGTTTGAGTTTTTTCAACTATTAGTGAAGGAATGTGTTGATTGTGGGATAATTGTTCCAAGAATCCTCATCTGGGATGGACAATTCATACGCTCCAATTGTAGCAATAATAAAAAGAAAGGAAACACGAAATATAACGATCCCGATGCGGGCTATTGTAGACATAATGGTGTAAAAAAGGGTGTGGGTTACGACCCTGGAATATTATACGCTCATTGTTTTAATCGCTGGTTTCCTATATTCTTTAAGATGTTTGCTGGTAATCGGAACGATATTCTTGCGTTTAGAGAAACAATGGAGGGATTTTTTACTCATACAGAATACGAATGGCAGGTGCTCATAGCAGATTCGGGACCATATTCACTACAGAATATGGAAAATACGCGGTCTAAAGGATTAGTACCAATTATTCGGTCAAGAAAGAACATCAAAACCCATCCGATAAGGGAGTTAAAAAAAGGATTCTTTTTTAATACTGACTTTATCCCAAATGGATGGTCAGACGACTATTTTCTGAAGATCTATAGCTTTCGACCGATGATTGAGCAAGGAAACTCCTATAATAATACGTTTTACAACGCTTATCGGATGAATACCCGAGGAATGGGCGCGGCGATAAAATTTCGCTCAATAATTTATATAATAGAACTCTTGAAAGCACTAACAGCGTATAAATTGGGACGCCCCGATTTAATTATGAAGCCGACTGCGTTTGAATCGTCGTGGTATGTCAATTTTCGCTTAGCCTTACCGCGCTTAGCAGTACAGTCAGGATATAAAATCCTATCAGATGCTCCCGTTCTAACCCGACGAAATCTCTTATGATATGGAACTACTATAGATCATGAGGGAAATTAAAGAATAAACGAAAAAAATAAAAAGATTAAAAGTTAAGATTTACTCAATTACTTATTTTTAATTTTTTTCAAAAAAAAATTATTGCTGCACTATTCTAAGATTTATACGATTATTTAAAGAAAAAGACTAAAAAATGAAGATTTAAATTAGATTAGTAAAACTATTTTACTATCCTTATAAGGAACTTTATAAGGAACAATATAAACATTAAAATTAAAAATTTTGTCGGTATGATTATTATATCGATGAGTTTATAGAAAGGTCTATAAGAATAATAAATTTTAGCTAAATTACTGAATGCACTCAAAACTAAAGGTGTAAGAAATGAGCAAGGAGTTAATCTACAAAATATGTCTTTTTGGAGATAGAAATGTTGGAAAAACTTCGTTAACCCAAGCAGGTATTCAAAAAAAGAAAGCAAAGCCACCAATATGCATAGATATTGCGATAAAAAATTTTACAATAAATTCATCTAAAATTACACTTCAAATTTGGAATCTTAGAAGTGGCCCTCAATTTCAATTTATTTTCCCCATTTTTATGAGGGGCGTATCAGGAGGTATTTTTATGTATGATATCGCTAATTATTCCAGTATAAAAAACGTAGAAAAATGGTTAACATTATTCAATGACAGTTTATCTAATGAAAAAAAGAAAATTCCTATATTAATGGTTGGTGGAAAGTTAGACCTCCATAAAGAGCGAATGATATCTCGAAGATCTGCTAAAAAAATCTCAAAAAAATATAAAATCGTTAAGAATTTCGAATGCTCCTCTAAAACTGGAGAAAATGTCGATAAGATTTTTGAATTTTTAACGAGATCTATAATAAAATTTGAAGGTTATGTTTAATTGTTAAAGAAGGGGAGGTATAAATTTAATGCGAGTAAAAGTATGTTTTATGTGCCGTGAATATATACCGATTCTTGAAAATGATTATTTGAATAAGGAACAATTGGGAAAATTCGATTCATTACATTCAAGTCATCCTTTTCAGATTGTAAATAAAGAAGAAATAATGAATATAGGAGAGTGGAAACCTTTTTTATAAAAATAAGAAGAAAAAGGAGATGAAAATGAATAAAGAAATTGTTTTATCTCTAATCAATGCCTTGAAAACGCTAAAAAATATAATGATTAACCATAATAAAACATTGGGGGAGTACTTAGATGTTCGATCAATGTTTATGATGAATAGAATTCTCTATCAAGGAGAAAGATTGAAAAAAATAACTGAAGATATAAATTTATTAATGAAAAAAGCTCTTCGTCAAAAAGATTTCGAATCTTACTTAGAAAATTCAAACAAAATGCTAAGAGATTTATTAAAAAGGGAAGAATATTTAAATGAGCAGGTTAAAAAAGCTATAGGAGATTTTCAATTAAGTCTTAAAGAGTTAAAAGATAGAATATTAGATTTTGATTCTCTCTTGGATGAGATTAATAATTCTTTAAAATAATCTATTTTTTCTTATTTGTAAATATTTAAATTTTTAACGAGATCAATACTGAAAGTTGAAAGTTATTCTTAGTTATTGTAAATGTTTATACTGCTGAGATGTGATACAGTAGAAAAACATAAAAAAGAGAATGATGAAATTGGATCTGAATGAATCAACTAATAATAACCTAAAAAAAACAAGAGTGAGAGCTTGTTTCGATTGCCATGTATATTGCATTATCAACGTTAATAATTATAAAGCTATACAATTATTACAGCAATTTGAGAAAACACATCGCGGACATAGAACTCAAATAGTAAACCTTGATGAATTAAAACCAAAATCCCCAACGGACATTGGTTATAATGTGTATCAGACTTGAATAGAGAGGAATAATATAAAATATCATTCCCAACTAAAAGAGAAATGGAATATATATCATAAAGTTAAAAGGCTTCCTGGTATTAAACGATATTGGCAGCAAATGAAAATGTTAATCAAAGCCAAGTGTTTTGTCGAGAATAGAACAACAGCAACAATAGCACCAGCGAATACTACAAGACCAATTAATAACACCGTGGAAATTAATGGTGAAATTGCTCTACGTTTACGATTTAAATTCAGCAATGTAGTCAAACATTTGGACATCATTTTCATATAAATTCCCTTATTATATGTGTTATAATAGACTTATAATAATTTTTGTGTAAGGAAAATTCAAAAATATAATTCAAAAATATCGAAAGGTTTTTTATTTTGAAGGAAAAAAGAAGAACAGTGTCAATTTTTTTTATGACAATCAAATATTACCTATATCAAGTCAAAATTGACTCTGTTTGATAATGTGGACTCATGGCGTAGCCTGGATAGCGCGACGGCCTTCTAAGTTATGGATTGTTATTCATACGAAGAGAGTCGTAGATCGAGGGTTCAAATCCCTTTGAGTCCGCCAAAAAAATTTTCCACACCCTACATACAATCTCTTTCGTCTTTTATTAATCCCAACTCCTTTCTACACGTTTCTCTAATAATTAAGGTAATTTATACCAATTCCAATTCTTGAATAAAATAGGTGAATATTCAATTACCCCATATTGAAAATAAAATATTTCTCCATTATTCCACATTTTTATAGCCTCATCCCAACCCGTTGTTTTTAATTTATCGCGATCTAATAAATAGTGATTTAAACTAAAAGGATTTTCAATATATTTAAATGTGAAAGTTATTCCAGTACCGATTCCTGTAGGATTATAAATCCATCTTTCTTCTTCGCCCGATTTAAACAAGTAATCGGGTAATCCGTAAATAATATAAATCATTCCGCGATCGGTCTGCCATCCTTCTTTAAACGATGTAAAATACATATTTGCAAACATAACCCTGTTATAATATGCTTTTAAAAGTTCTCTGGATTTATCTATATTGTTAGCTTTCTTGAGCCAAAAATTATCGACTGCTAATTTTGTAAGCTTCCCGATAGAATCCGAATCGGAGATTGAATCAATGGAGCCTAAATATACAATTGGTTTTGCAAGATCGTCGGGTGTTCGAACAATAGGAAATCCATCACCAAAATTATATAAAACAAAACCCTCAGTTTTTCCTGT
>JABCSY010000126.1 GCA_018238625.1 Promethearchaeota archaeon | reverse complement strand
TAATGCCTGAAGAAGAGCTAAAAAAGGAAATACGGGATTTTTTAGAAAAAAGAAAAATAATTGTTTTATGCACTTGTTCGGATAACGTACCTCGCGCAACTCCAATGGATTTTTATATGGATAAGAAATCTGACGATTTTAATATTTATGTGGGACCTGCTCCAGGAAGGAAAGTAAAGAATATCGAGGAAAACCCAATTGTGAGCATTGGAATCTATACGCCCATGGATACCGGTAAAATCCAAGGGTTGCAAATTACTGCATCCGGGAAAGAGAGATTGATTTTTTTGAGAGAAGGGGACGATGATTTTAAAAAGGCTCAAAAAATAGTCCGGGGAAATAGAAATTTACTTTTAAAAATAATTCCAGAAAAAATCGAGTTACTTGATTATGATTTCATCAAAAAAGGTTATTCGCGCCTTCAGTTTTTAGAATTCTAATAGTTCTCAGCTTTAAATGCGTATCCTTCCATTAATGCATAAAAATTAAACTATCAATCTTTGAAAAAAAATAAATAATAAGCTACTAGTTATACTTCATCAAGTATTCGATAAAAACATCAAAGAATGCTTTTCAATACCTAATTGAAGATGATAAAAAAATGATATGGGTAACACGAAATAAACCACATGTTGATCGTTGTTCCTCTCTATGGCTTATCAAAAATTTCGTTGATTCTGAAGCAGAATTTGTTTTTGTTTCACGAGATTATATATGGAAAGAAAATGAAATTCCTCTGGTTCTTCCTGGAGCTGAACTAAATCCACAAAAGGGGAAAACCACATTTGAATTAATCGTTCATAAGTATAAGATTAAGGATAAAATTGTACATCAAATTGCATCGATAATCCATGATATCGAACAAGCAGAGGAATCTGAGATATATAACCTTCCCGAATCAATGGGAATCTTCATTGTTTTACGAGGAATAGATCCATCTTCTCCAAATGATCAAGAAACTGCAAGTATTGCATTTACAGTAATGGATGCAATTTACACATTTTTACAAAAAAAAAGTCAAGGTGAAAAATTAACTTAAAGCATTTGAATTTGGTTGATTTTTTTAAAAGATGAATAATTAAAAAAACAGTTTTAATTTTAAAAATTATACGACTCTATTACCTCTGATCCTTCAATTAAAGGTTAAATTTTAAATTTCTAATTTTGTATAAACTAAATTAATATTTCCAAAATCGTTTTACTTTAGCTTCATAAATGGTAAAATCACACTCTTCAAATTTGATGGTGTTTATTTAGAGCAAAAGATTTTAGGAAAACATTAATTGTATTATTTAATAATATCAGATCTTCATCAACAACCAACCTTTGATTAAAATTGTTATCCGATAAAGAGAAGAAACAGCTAAAAAGCGCTCGTACTGATAAAGAACTAAAGAAGATATTTAAAACGATCGCATCTAAGAAACCCGATGAATTTTTTCCAACCCAAGAACTTAGGAACTTAGGTTACAATAGAAAGCATTGCGAATGTTGTGGCGCTTTTTTCTGGACAACCATTAAGGACCAAAAGGTATGCGGCGACCCTGCTTGTTCTGGCGGGTTTCAAGTTGCTGGTAAGCCACTAACGCATAAATTATCTTATATTGGGGTATGGAATAAAATTGTAGAAATTTTAGAACCAAGAGGATACAAACCAATTAAGCGATACCCTTGCGTTGCGAGATGGAATCCTACCTCAGAGTTTACAATAGCATCAATCTCAGCGTTCCAACCTTACGTAATCTCAGGTGAAGTTGAACCTCCGGCGAAGAAACTAATTATACCTCAATTTTGTTTACGATTTAACGATATTGAGAATGTAGGAATCACAGGCTCGCATAACACGGGGTTTATAATGATAGGGCAGCACTTTTTCGGCACACCTCAAGAATGGAATCAAGGACAGCTTTTTATGGATATACACGATTTTATTACCACAGGTGTGGGCCTCTCAAAAGAAGAATTAACGATTCACGAAGATTCTTGGGCTGGTGGAGGTTCTTTTGGTTGTAGCCTTGAGTTTTTTAGTAGGGGCGTAGAATTATTCAATCAAGTCTATACCATGTTCGAACAGACCCTAAATGGACCTCGAGAATTAAGCCTAAAAGTTTTAGATATGGGCCTAGGTCAAGAACGCGTGGCGTGGTTTTCACAAGGGACTCCAAATATGTATGAAGCCATATTTCCACAAGTTTTATTAAAATTAAGGGAACTAACTGAAATTAATTTGGATTTTGATTTATACGATAAATTTTCAAAATACTCCGCATACTTAAATATCGACGAAGTAGACGATATGGATGCGGCATGGGAGAGAGTTGCCAAGGATTTGAAAACCTCAGTAAAGGAATTGAGAGAAAAGATCATGCCCATGACTGCCATCTATTCGATTGCCGATCACGCGAGAAGCTTATTATTTGCTATAAACGACGGAAAACTCCCTTCTAACGTAGGAGGAGGGTATAATCTTAGAGTAATTTTTAGAAGGGCTATAGGCTTTATCGATAAATTTAATTGGGACATAAATATCGCTGATGTTTGTAAATGGCACGCGGAAGAATTAAAAGAGTTGTTTCCGGAAGTTTCTGAGCATTTGGATGAAATTAGAGAAATTTTAAATGTAGAAAAAGACAAGTATTATAAAACAAAAAGAAAAGCCAGCAAAATTTTAGAGAAATTACTTTCTGAAGGAGATATCTCAACCGCGACTTTAATTGAAATTTACGATTCCAGAGGCATTAACCCTGAAATGGTAAAAGAAACCGCGATAAAGTTTGGTAGAACTATAAAAATCCCCGATAATTTTTATAGTTTAGTAGTAGAAAGACACGAAAAAGTAGAGCAAATTCACGCAACAGAAAAAGCAATTGAGTTAGATTTAAACGGTGTTCCCGAGACCGAGTCTCTTTACTATAACGATTATACTAATACTTCAAACAACGCAAAAGTCCTAAAAATTATTGATAACATGGTAATTCTTGATCGATCTGTTGCTTATCCTACTTCAGGAGGTCAGTTACATGATGTTGGAACCATTAACGGTCAAAAATTTGACAATGTGTTTAAGCAAAATAGCTACATAGTTCATGTTTTATCTGAGAAACCTAGTTTTAAAGAAGGAGATACCGTTAAGATCGAAGTAGATAAAGAATGGAGGACTCAACTCTCGCAACACCATACGGCAACTCATATCGTTAATGCTGCGGCCCGTCATATATTAGGCGAACATATTAACCAAGCAGGGGCGAAAAAAACGCTTAAAAGATCTCATTTAGACATAACTCACTTTGCTAAAGTTCCCTACGACAAATTAAAGGAAATAGAAAAAGAAGCAAACGAAATAGTAAACCGGGCAATCGCTCTTAAACTTTCTTTTATTCCTCGCTCAGATGCGGAAAAAAAATATGGAATGACGATCTATCAAGGGGGCGCAGTACCCGGTAAAAATATTAGGCTCGTAGAGGTTCCAGGAGTAGATGTGGAAGCTTGTGGTGGAACGCATTTAAATAATACATCAGAAACTGGAAGAATTAAAATAACTAAATCCCAAAAAATTCAAGATGGCGTAGTGAGATTGACCTTTACAGCAGGAAATGCGACAAAAGAACTTGAGCAAGAAGAGACTCTAATTTTAAACCAATTAGAATCGCTATTTAAAATTTCACGGGCTAAGATCGTTGGAAGAGTAGCTGAATTATTAAACAAATGGAAAAACATCAATAAAGCCTTACAAACGGGGAAGGTTAATAAAATTGATATGTCTTTAGAATCAAACAACACCTTTGAAGGGGACATCTTGACGGAATTAGCTCAAATCCTTAACACAAAAAAAGAAGATATTCCGCTAAAAGTAAATAAGTTATTTAACGAATGGAAAGAAGCTAAAACCAAACTGCAGGCTATAGAAAACTTATTAAAAGAAAGTTACGTGGAAGAACTTATAAATTCAGCGTTCTCATTTGATAATTCTAAAATGATTATTAAATCCTTTGAAAATCTTTCCCAAACCGATCTTAAAAATTTAAGCGTGAAAATTCTACAGAAATCCGAGAAATTAGTTACACTTTTCATTAATAAGACCGAAAAAGGAATTAATCTAATGGGAATGATAGGAAAAAGCCTTTTAGAAGAGATGGATTTCGAGATGGGAAAATTCGTTCAAGAAATCGTTTCTAATTACGGTGGTAAGGGCGGTGGCAAGAAAGATTATGGTCAAGGATTTATCGAAAATAAAGATCTAAGCGGCGAAGATCTGATTAAACGCATAAAAGAGAAATTAGATATAAAATAAATTGGATACAGAATAAAACTGTATTTTTTAATTTTTAACGATTGAATATATAGGCAAACATCAAATTTTACAAAATCCGCTTTTTTCTAGCTTAAACTTATATCTTTTATCTATATAGAATCTATATAATACGTCGGAATCGCTTATAATTGATTATATCCTTATTTTATTTAAGTTGAAGAAAAAAAATAATAATAAAATGTTTGAAGAGATTTTAATGGATTTTAAAGAAGAAAAAGATGGTAATTTAAGACACAAAAACGATTTATCGCAAACATCGCTTGAATCCATTGATTACATTCTTGATATGATTAATCTAGATGTAGTTAAAATCTTAAAATATAATAGAATTTAAAGGTGAAATTTAATATGAAAATAATTTTTAAAGAGTTCACTTGTCCAGAATGTGGACAATTAAGATGGCTTAAAATTAAAAATATTTGTGTTGATTGTAGAGATAAACAGATACTTAACGAGATATCTCAAATTCGAAAAATCGATAATATTTTTAATAGAGAAGTATATGTGTAAAAAAAGTACATAAGTATGAACTTTTGTTTTATTCTAAATTTAGTACAATTTTTTTTTAATATGATTTAAAATTTAATGTGCATTAAGATTATATAAAAATAATCTGAAGTAAGAGTTGTTATGTTAATATGGTGAATCTCATACATATAAGCGATTTGCACTATGGTTCCGAGTTTGTGCCCGAATATATGGAAAATGTAATTAAATACATTGAAGATGCCTCGCCTGATGCAGTTATCTGTACTGGGGATATGATTCATAAAGGAAGGATTTCTCAATTTAAAGGAATTTTACCTTATTTGAAAAGAATTCGAGAACACACAAGATTCCTAGCAGTACCTGGAAACCACGATGTAAAGAATAGCGGAATAATCTTTTTTGAAAAACTTATTGGTCCTAGAAGATCAAGATTAATCATTGACGATAAAGACACTATAATCGTTGGAATCTGCACTGCTAGAGATGATGTCGCTCATGGATTATGCGGAGATGAACAGTTGGATTGGTGTGGTAGACAATTCGATAAAAATTTAGAGAATAGAGTATTAGCACTTCATCATCATTTAATCCCTGTCCCTTTATCTGGGCAAAAATTCACAACTGTGAGAGATGCAGGAGAATTGCTTGAATTCACTCAATTATTTGAGCTTGATTTAGTATTAATGGGACATAGGCACGTTCCGCACGCTTATGTAATTGGTCCAACGACTTTTCTTTATTGTGGCACTTCCACATCTAAAAAAGTCCGAGCTGATGATAGTCCTAGCTTTAACCATATTATTTTAAACGAAGGCGATATAGAAGTTCATATGGTAAATTCTACAAATCTCGAAAGAGCTCTACTTCTAGAAAGAAAAGTAAGTCGAACAAAATTTGTTAGACCGCGTCGAACGCGTATCGAACATTTATTAAGCTCTTCCGTGTGGGATGATTAATTATGCCAAAACCTATAACTCCATTACTAACGGTTGACGCTGTTATATTATTTAAGCAAAATTCAATTGTTTTAATTCGTAGAAAAAACCCACCTTTTCAAGGTGAACTGGCTTTACCGGGTGGATTCGTTGACATAGGCGAAACTATAGAAAATGCGTGCATTAGAGAAGCTTATGAAGAAACAAACATTAACGTAAAATTAATTAAACTCATAGGTGTTTTTTCAGATCCAAAGCGCGATCCGAGAGGTCACACTGTTTCAATAGGTTTCTTGTGTGAACCCTTATCCAAAACTGAAATACCATTGGCAAAAGACGATGCTCAATCTTTAGAAATTGTTCCGATATCAAAATTAGCATCCTTAAAACTAGCGTTTGATCACTTAGACATAATAAAAACATCTGGAATTTTAAAAAAGTAGAGAATTATACCTGTTGCTCTTCAAAAAATTTTTTAAAACAAGCGCAACAAGGAATTCCAATTGAAATTTTATTAGAATGTTCAATATTAATATTTTCTAAATTATCAATTAGCCTTAGCAAGTTCTCTCTCAATCTCATTGTATCGGGGTTCCGTTTGTTATAATAAACATTTTTCAAATCTCTGCTATTGTGATTTACCTTCTTACAAATAGGACATCGTTCAAACAATTTTTCTATCAATTTAAACTTTTTATCGTCGGAATCTTTGGGAATATAAAATTGGTTAAGAGGATAATTTAAATCTATTTTTTGAACTATTTCTCTGAAAATGGCTTCTTTTTTTTCATCGTTATCATAAGTAGATGTAAAAAAAACGCACTCAAGACCTTCTCTCGCAACCAAATCGTTAATTTCTTCACCTGTAACTTCTCTTTTTTCTAAGTCAGCTTTAGTTCCAATTAAAATTATAGGAATCTCTCCAGCACTCTCTCGAAAAAGGGTGATCCATCTATTTAAATCTAAAAAAGATTTTTTATCAGATAAATCAAAACATATTAATCCCGCACACGCGCCTCGACAAAAAAGTGGGAAAAGGAATCTGAACCTTTCTCGATCTTTTAAATCCCAGACAAGAAATTTATATAAATCCCCATCGTTGGCGTAACATTCTACAGATTCAAAGGAAACGCCAATCGGAGGGTCCACTTTTTGCTGCCAATTAATGAAAGAGCTCTTGCCTGAATTTTGAGCCCCTCCTAAAATTAATTTTAACTTATACAACTTTGGCATTAAAAGTTCCCTCACTTATTATATTAGAATGTTAAAAACACTCCTTGTTTTAAATACCAATCCACTCTAAAAAATTTTGTTACTATTTAATCTCATATAAATTGCCAAATTTATCTTTTAAAAATAAGTAAAAAACATCGCTGTCTTTTCTCGGCACTTTGATTACTTCGTAATTCATTTGTCTTGCCATATCTATTAGTTTAGCTCTATCCTCTATTACTAAACACATGTGGGTGAATTTATCTAAAGTTTTACTTTTATCGTCAGTAATAAAAACTTCAACACTTACTTCCTCGTTGCCGTACCTGATTACCTTGTGTTCTTTTTTTACTTTGAAAAATTGTTCCATTAGATCCCTTGCTACTACGAAGGATCTCAACTTTTTCAATCCCAATAATTCGACAAAAAAATTATCACTATCCTCTTCGGAATTTGAAGAAACGGCCAAATGTTCAATTTTCAACCTATAAATCGCCTTTACTCTTTTAATTTTTCAGAAATATCTTCAGTATATAATAAATAAGATAGGTATTATTAAAAAAAATTAGATTTTTTAGAGTAAATTCTACTTCAACACCCAATTATTAACATATTACTTTTTTTAAATGAAACTTTAATAATTTTTAGAGTTTAATACTTATTAATTTTAAAAAAATTTGATGTTCTAAAGTTAAGGGATTCTTGGATGACTAACGTAAACGAAGAAGTTTTCTTAAATAAATTGTATGAAGTTGTATATAAACTATCCACTATAGCGAAAACCCAATCTTATCGATTTAAAAAAGAATGGGACGAAAACCTTGAATCCTTAAAAGAAAAACCTCATTTAATTCGCCAGATTCCCCGGGAAAAAGAAAGATTTTTGACTGATATTGATTATAGGATCAAGATTTTAAATATAGTAAAACTAACATTTGAAGACGGGGTTAACTCGATAAAATCATTGCTAAACGCGTTATATAATTCTTATTTTAACGACTCAGACATTTTCACAAGTAGTTTTACAGAGCAGGATCAAATTACACTCAAATACTTAGTCGCAAAAGAGATTTTAGGTAATTTAATCCAATATAACCAGCTTGATCATAAAACTGTACCATTAAAATACAACATCTTAGCTAGATCGTATTTACTAATAAAATTTAAAGGTCAGAGAGACACAGAGATACTCGAAAATCTCAAAAAAATTAATATAGACCTAAAACTTTCAAAATTGAATAAGATTATGAAAGAAATAATATCAGATGGGTTTTTAAATAAAACTAAGAAAGGTAGATATCTTTATTATCACTTACAACAAGAATTGGACTTATCTGAAGAAGGCAAAAAAACTTATAATCAAACTATACGACCTTTAGTAGACTGGCCAACACTATTTTATCGCAGTTATTACAACGTAAGAGAATTGAATGTTACAGTAGATGGCGATGTTAAGTATCCAGAATACTTGAATAAAGTTTTATTAAAAGCGGCTACACAAGGTTATTTAGCGTGTCACTATATTTTTAATAATTTAATAAAATATTACGAGAAATTAAAGGAAGAATAGTAATATTCTCTGATTATATTCCAATTTTTTTAAAATTTTGAGAAATCTTTAGTTTTTTTAATTGGAATCTCAAATTTCTCCAACAAAGGAATTAAGTGTTTTTTATCGTCTGAATTCGTGCCTTTCCAGTCTATTATGAAATAATCAACTTTTTCTAATGTGTTATTAATCATCAATTCGATTAAATTTTCGTCTAATTCTTGAATGTAATATTTTGGACAAATAAACGACATTGCTACATCGTTGTTAGTCACTAACCTATTAAAATTTGGAGCGTAGTGAGTCCCACCAAACCCAAGACCTACTTGCTGATTTTTCTCTTTTTTAAAAATTAGATATTTAAAAATGGAATTAACTATAGCGTTCGCTACGAGCTCACCAGCTTCATCAATTATCCATTCCTGTTTGCTACTTCCCAGTTCTATAAAAACTAATGGTATGTCTAAAATGGTCGGACCGTGGTGAGTAACTTCAATATCCAAAGAAAAGTTAGGATAATTTAGAAGGGTGATCTGGTCTTTTAAAGAAACAAAACCAGCCTTATGAAATAAAGCACTTGTTTTGGATAAATCGCGAGGATTGCCTCCAAAATCCGCGTTATTACTCCAATTACCCGTGCTATGAATTAAGAGTGCCGGACGCGCGGTTTTTGAGGTATGTCTGCTTGCAAAAATTAATATATCTGGTTTAAGTTTAGTATCATCAAAATTCAAATTTTCTAAAAAAATCAATGGTTTATCTGTCAAACCTAAATAAATTTGGTTATTATCAAGGAATTCATCCATTTTGTTTTCAGAAGCAACATCTTCCAATACAAATACCGGATTCTCGTGCCATTTAGTAGAAATCTCTTTAAATGAATACGTTCTAGAATTTAAAAACTTATTGCGCATATTCATAGAAGCTTTGTCTTCTTTTGAAGTAATAATAAAGAATTGAATTGATAATCACCATGGAAATATAAATTTCTTTAGTTAATTTAATAAACAAAATTCGCAAGAAGTAAAAAATTTTGTAATTTAATTCTAAAATATAAATGCTTTTAAACTTCTGGACTCTCTAAAGATTTAAATTTAATTATTACTATTATTTATAAGATAAAAAGATAAAGAAAAAGATAAAAAGAGGTGATCAAGTTGGGAAAAGATGGTGTGTCCATCCTCGGTGGAGACGACGAGTCCGACGTTTTATGGACTATACTGGAAATTTGCGGGTTTGATTACGAGGCTTATGAAAGAATCGAAGAGGAGATAGACGAAGAAATCTTAAAAGGTGCTGAAAATGAAGTGATTGAGGCTCTCTCGGAATCTCTTCCAGATCTGGTACCGACCAGAGAGAATTTAAACGCTCAGTTGTTAGACCCATACAGCGAACTAAACATCCTTCTAAGCCGGTGCGAGATCGGATACCTTGAGTTCCTTATCCTTGGAGTTTTCATCTTAAAGACAGGAGCCGTCTTTCCTCCGGAATTAAAAGACAAAGTTCTTAAGACCGCAGCGTGGGAAACTGACGAGTGGCGGTGGAAAGAGGAGTTTAAAGAGGAGAGAAAAAAAGCGCTGCAATATTTTCGCTCCAAAATCGAGAACCATATAGATGGGAAGGTTTCTGTTCCTGAGAGTGATTTTTGGAATTAAATGATTATTAGAAAGTTTTTCCAGCTTATTTTTACTAATTTTCCATTTTATTATTGCTAGAAAAATGCTTAAACTGTTTCTATGCTATTTAAAAATAGCAATAAAAAGGTAGAAAGCATCGAATTTAACGAAGATAAAATCGGCTCTAAAGTGTTTTAATTGGCCACTTTTGGCTCTTGCTTTCCTACGAGTCGCTGATGTAATCTTCCTTTTCAAATATTTAAGCGTAAAAACTACTCCAAGCGCGAACAACGCCGATAAAAGGACAGTAAGGAAGGAGTAGAACGCCACGACGGTCGGTTGCTGCTCGAGAAAGACG
>JABCSY010000125.1 GCA_018238625.1 Promethearchaeota archaeon | reverse complement strand
GCTAGACATCAAATCATTGGATACATTGGGTCAAAAGAGGAAGTTTTAGAGGTTGTAGAGAAATATTTGGGAATCGCGAATCCAAGCCTATTTTAAGATATTTATTACTAATCTGTTATAACTTAATAATAAACGAAAATAAACAAAGTAATTATAAAAGCTCTGCTGATTCAAGCATTTTTCTGGCTATTTTAGCAAAAATTAAGTCAACATTTTCGCCAGTTTTAGAAGAACATTCGAAAAAATCAAAAATATTGTATTTTCTACCATATTTTAAAGCGTATTCCTTATCAACAGTTCGTTTACCTTCTAAAGCGAGGTCTGATTTGCTTCCTACTAATAAAATTGGCATTGGGTGTTCTCGTTGGTCTGGAGTTTTGTTTAAAACCTTTAACCAATCTTCAAGATGAATTAGGCTATAAAAACGCGAAATGTCGTATAAAAATATCCCTCCTGACGCTCCAATAACATAATTTGGTAAAAGGTTTTTAAACTGGTGCTCTCCAGCAA
The DNA here is from genome assembly GCA_018238625.1 of Promethearchaeota archaeon. GTDB lineage: Archaea > Asgardarchaeota > Lokiarchaeia > Sigyniarchaeales > SOKP01 > SOKP01. The sequence continues at coordinate 9,985 of JABCSY010000125.1, read as the reverse complement.
AATCCCAAATCTGTAAATTCACTCTAATTCCTTCAATTTCTATATTTTTTGTATAGAAATCAACCCCAATCGTCATTTTAAAATCTTCACTATATTTCCCTGAGATGTAGCGATTTATTAGGGTGGTTTTTCCAACACCTCCATCGCCAAAAATGCACATCTTATAACGAGCGTATGTCATTTTCTCTTTCATCCCTAAAAATATTTATTTTTCTTAATTTTTTAATTTCTACTAATTGTATTAAAAATAACTCTGTTTAACTTTTTTTCTAAAAATATCTAGCTCCTTTTGCAATTTCATATTTTCTATTCTAAGCCTTTCTACTTCTTCCATTAGCGTACCTGTTATTGAGATCACTTGTTCTTTTGAAAAAATATCGTCTTCACCTAATTGTTGAACGTCTACCCCTCGAATTTGCATATCTTTATCTAAATAGAGGGTCGTGAGGATATTTTTTAACTCCCCATGTAAAAAAATGTGAGAAAATGGAAATTTCTTGTGTTTCTCACAAATACTTTTGCGCAATTGAATTTCATGAGTGATACCGCAAATTCTACAGTGATATTGCCTTACGACGAAATCAACAATTTCACTCATAAACTACTAATATATTAGATTATTATATAATTATTTTTTTTTGAACATCCAAATCGTATATTGCTTAACATATCAACTCATGTGTATATATTTTTATATTGAACTTTTTATTAAATAATTAAATTAGATCTTATTGTTTAAACTGAAATTTGTATTTAATATCATGGCTAATGTAAAATTATCAAGATACAAGAATTTTATAATTCTATACGCCCTCTATATCGTATTTTGGTTTGCTTTAATCGCTGTTTTACGATTTCTTTTTTTTCCAGAGGGTTCACCCATTGCTTTAACTCGTTTTATCCCTTTTAACGACGCTCTAATTGAACTTGCTATCGTTTTTGTTTTAATCATTCCTATCTCGGGCTTAATAGGTACAAATTATAGGGGGGTAAGTAATTTCGCCCCTAATTATGGTATTGCACAAAGGATTTTTTAAGTCTAAAAAGTATTATGGTATTCAATACGAAACAGATTCTAAAAGAATTAATTTACTATCCTTTGGATTTTACCCCGTTTTAATGGCTATAAATCTTTCTTTTATGTTACTAACTCCTGAAGTAATTGCAAGCGTTTTGGAAACTAATGTAATCTCTGAATTTGACATAATATTAAAAATACCACTCTTTACTCGCCTTTTAGCTGAATCCATCCTATTGATGATTACATTTGGGGTCTCTACTTTATTATTTTCTCCTATTTGGATTTTAAAAGATTCTGGGATAATTTTTACAAACAAAATAGTTGTCGAAAATTCGAACGAAAAATTGATAATAAAATCGATAGGAGACTGGTTTCAAACCATTTTAAAAGGCTATTCAGGAATAGGTGTTATTATTACTTATTTCTTTGTAATTACTAATTTCATTACACACTATATTGATAATTTTGGGCTTCCAGGAAACCTGTTAAATTTTCCAAGTTTGATATTATGGCTTGGATTACCTTTTTATTTAGTATTGTCAACCATTCCGGCATTAATTCTACATGACATAATAAAAAAACATCGAATAAATTATGTGAGAAAGATCGGGGTAAAAGTAGGAATTAAAGATACTGCAATTTCGTCTTTCTAATTGGAAAAGATTGAGAAAAACAAATCAATTTAAAATTGACAACATAAAAAAGTTTTTAACAATCATATGGCATTTATTTTGTATTTATTTGAATACACATTCATAAGCTATCCTTAAAACATTTCTCTTTAGAAAAAGCTATAAATTTAATATTAATAATTCTGATAACTATATATTTGAGCAATCTTGTTTAAATCTATAAATTTTCCATGTAGGATTTTTTCAAAATTATTTAAATATCGGATAAAAGATAATAAAACTATAAATGAGAGATACGATGGAAGAAATAGCTAATCAAAAAACATTTAAGAACTATCTTATATTTTGGTCGGGGCAGTTATTCTCGTTATTAGGCTCCATGGTGGTTCATTTTGTAATAACATGGTGGATTCAAGAAAAAACGGGTAGTGCTTGGTTTTTGGCTTTAGCGTCGTTCCTATATTTACTGCCTATGCTAATAGCGACGCCCATTGCTGGCGTGCTTTCAGACAGGATAAATCGAAAGAAGATAATAATCACAGTCGATTCTCTACAAGCTTTTACGACTTTTTTATTAATTTTATTATTCTTTATGGGTTTCACCGATATTGGTATTGTATTTTTATTCATTATCTTTCGCAGCATCTTACAGGGATTCCATCAACCGACCGTTTATACCGTCATTCCACTCATGGTTCCAAAAGATAAGTTGAGTAGGATAAACGGTTTAAATTTTCTATTTTCGGGTCTTGTTCAACTAATTGGTCCCGCTTTAGGTGCCACGCTTTCGTTATTTCTCACTTTCCATCAAATTTTATGGATAGACATAGTAACTTTCTTTATAGCACTTATTCCGCTACTTCTAATCAAGATCCCTTCAGCAGAAGCAAAAGTAGAAAGCGATACAATTTCTAAAGAGAAACGCTCATTTTTCAAAGATTTTAAAGAGGGTGCAGCTATGATAATAAAAATGCCCGTGCTTCTAACAATTATAATCTTAGCGATGTTTCTTAATTTTTTGATACAACCTTTAGCGGTCTTATTACCATATTACATTAACACTATACACGGGGGAGATATAACAGTGTACGCTATTGTATCGATTTCCATGAACGCAGGCATGATTTCAGGAGCGGTTGTTACTACTATTAAAAAGCAATGGAACCACAAAATACTCACCACTTTCGTAGGGATTGTTATTTTCTTAATTGGTTACGCTTATTTAGCTTTTGTGCCGACAAGCTTTTTTATTATGATGATTGTTGGACTTTTCATCATGGGAATTAATTTACCAATTATTAATACTATCTTTCAGACAATTGAACAAACATCTGTGCCTCCAGATAAGATCGGAAGAGTAATGTCTATCGATCAAACGCTTTCCATGATGATCATGCCAATTGGAGCTCTTTTAACGGGTGTATTGAGCACAATTCTTGGTGCGACTATTTTATTCCTATATTGTGGGATTTTTGGTATAGTAATTACAATAGGAACTTATTTATTTACAAACATCCGCCATTATGATAACGAGGAAAAAGTAGATCTATTTAAATAGGTCTATTTATGTTACTTAAGTATGACGCAAAAAACAATTTCATTGTCAGAACAAGCATATAATTTACTAAAAAACGAAAAACGAGAAGGCGAATCATTCTCGAGATTGATCGAAAGGTTAATTTCTAAAAAAGACAATCCGTGGCTATTATTGCAAAACAAGTTTGATCCTGAGTTGTGGAATGGGTTAGAGGAAAATGTAAAAAGAATTAGAGAAAATAACTTAACAGGTCGCGAAACCAATGATTAAAATTATTGAAACTGATGTAGCTATTGATTTCTTGAGAGGAAAAAACCAAAAAACGAATAAAAAAATTAACGAATTGATAGTTCAAGGAGCGGATCTACGAATTACTCAAATCACCGCATGTGAACTATGGTATGGTGCCTATCGCCTAAAATCAAAAGAAAAACAAATTGCCGAAGTAAAAAAGTTAAATAAGTTTATATTAAATTTTCCGGAAATTCTAACATTAGATAATAATTCAAGTAAAATATACGGCGAAATTTGCGCCGAATTGGACGATCAAGGGCTTCGAGTGCCTCAATCTGATCTTTTAAGCGCTTCTATTGCCATAGCAAACAAAGTTACTCTAATCACAAAAGACAAAAGACATTTCCCAAGAATAAATGAATTATCTGAGTTTGATTTCTTAGAATTATGGGATTAAACTAATTCTCATTATTTCTTAGTAGCGTCTAAATAAAAGATTTGTTCATGTATTAGGTTAAGTGGCGAATTATTTCGAAAACTTGTGTAAGGCTATATTACTTTTTTTGTTATATATTCTTAATTTCCAAAATAGTAAAATTATAAACTAAACCTAAACAATGCATAATTAATTCTTAAACAAAATTTATGACGGTAAAAAAAAAATGAAAAGTTCTACATTTACTTTTAAAGATAAGGACGATATTGAAATATTCGTATACAAATGGGAACCGGATAATCCCCCTAAAGCAGTTGTTCAAATCGTTCATGGATTAGCAGAACATGCTAAGCGATACGCTCGAGTAGCTGAAGCTTTATGCAACGATGGTTACGTTTGTTACGCTAACGATGCTCGCGGTCACGGGAGAACAGCTGGTGATTTGACCGAAAAAACTATAGAGGGGAACGCTGGAGTTTTAGGGCCTAATGGGTGGAGGGGTGTAGTAAATGATCTTCACGAATTAACAAGTATTATCAAGAAAGACCATCCTAACCTTCCGATATTCTTAATAGGACATTCTTGGGGCGCCATGCTAACACAAGATTATATTCAAGATTGGGGAAATGAAATTAAAGGTGTTATCTTAAGTGGCACCAACGGGAAAGTGAGAGCTCTAGTTATTAAGGCTGGAAAACTCATTCTTAAAGGTGATATAAAGAAACGTGGTCCAAATGAACCAAGTCAAAAAATGCATGACATGAACTTTAAATCTAACAACCTCGATTGGCAGAACGAGGAAGGTGCAACGGGCTTTGAATGGCTCAGTAGAGATAAGGAAGAAGTTCAGAAATATATCGACGATCCTTGGTGTGGTTTCGTGAGCCCAGCCAGTCTTTGGCTAGAATTCCTTCACGGATTTGAGAAAATATATGATTCGAAAAAAGAGCAAAACATTCCAAAAGATTTACCAATCCACTTCATTTCCGGGTCTTTATGCGTTATAGGAAATAAAACTAAAGCGGTTATGGCTATGATTAATCGGCTTAAAAAATACGGCGTAAAAGATGTGACATACAAGTTTTATGAAAACGCTCGACACGAAATCTTTAACGAAATTAACCGCAATGAAGTTTATCAGGATGTAATTAATTGGCTTAATTCTCACCTATAATTTCTATATATATTAATAAAACACTTTTTATTTAGTTCAAAATTTAAATTTCGATAATATATATCTAAAAAGTATATATCAACTTTTTTTACTTCACAACATAATTTGATACAAATACTTAAAATACGAAGGATACAGAACGATTACTCTTCATTTTCGCTTTTTCATTTATTGAGCAATACACATTTTGGTGATCATCGATACACACGAAATACACAAATGTTTAAATATGAAAAAAATAATATACTAATTAGAAACAAAATAATAAAAATAAAATAATAAAAAAACTAATTGGAGGAAATAAAAATGAGCTATGATAAAAAACCAGCAGTAGAAGATGTTAGATGTAAGATATATTCCCAAGTTTTAACAAATACTTTTGTAAACTACTAAATATAAAATATTTTTTTATAATTTTTATTTACACAATCAAAAACACAATTTAAAAATCACGATAAACAAACAAACAGAAAATTAAAAAAATTAAAAGAAAAATTTCCCAATTAAAAAAAAAAAAATAAAAAAAAGAAAAGAAAAAAGAGGTAAAAAAAAAGATGGACATTATAAGAAAAGTGGAATTAAATCCCAGGTATTTTGAAGAAGTTAAAGAGATTAAGAGAAATAGTAAACATTGGCAAGATCTTAACCCTTGTTATTTATTATTATAAATAAACTTTTTTAAATTAAGTTAAAATAGAAAGCAAAAAACACAAAACAAAACAAAATAAAACAAAAGCAAAGTAAAATAAATCAAATTTGAGAAAAAAAATTAAAAAAAAGGAGAAATGGAGGAAAAAAAATGAAAATTTCAGGATCAGGAAGTCTTTCGGCAGGAAAAATTAACGATCATATAAGCGTTTCAGGTTCAGTTAAAATTGACGGAGATTTTGAATGTACAGGGTTTAGAACGTCTGGTTCCTTGAGAGCGTTAGGAAATTTAACTGTTCTTGGCGATATTAAAAGTTCTGGTTCGTTCAGAGTTGCGGGTGCCCTTTATGGAGGTGGTAACGCCAAGTTTTCTGGCTCAACAACAGTGGAAGGAGGCATCGAAATAAAAGGCGAGTTTGCGAACTCGGGGTCGTTAAGGAGCGGGGAAGAAGTTGAAGCGCTTCAAGGAATTCGACTTTCAGGCTCAACAAAAGTAGGGGGGTTGTTGTTCTCGCAAAAAAATATAAATATTGATGGATCAACCACAATTAAAGGAGATATCAATGGGGATAACGTGTATATTGGCGTTCATTCTGCAACAATCGGAAGGAAAAAACATAGACAACCTTATATCATTGACGGTAGTATTCTTGCAGCTAATAATGTTGAAATTTATAACACATTTGTTCAAGGGGATGTAAAAGGAAGAAACGTGAAAATTGGTAATCGAACGGATATTTCAGGAAATGTATATTATATCGACAGTATTGAAGTTGACGCTAAAGCAACTTTAGCTAACAAACCTATTCAAATTTCCGAAGCTGCCGAAGATATAATACAAAAATAAGTTAATTAAAAAAAAAATGAAATAGGAAATACAAAACCAACTAACAAGTAGTATGGAGGAATTGATATGTATAAAGAACCAGGAAATAAAAGCAACGATAAAGATGAGCAAGAAATAGAAAGTCTAAGAAAAAGGATAAGATGGGAATTAGACGACATTAAAGAAGATCTTATAGACGAATTTGAGGATATACAAGAGGATTTTGAGGACGACATAGCCGATCTTAGGGAAGCAAAGGAAGAAGTAAAAGAAGATTTAAGAGAAGCTTTGGAAGATTTGAAGGATGAAAGAGTCTATTTATTAAGGGAAATTGGGGAAACAACGGAAGGATTAAACGATTTAGGGGGGGATACAAGGGAGCAAATTGAGCGCGCTAGAGAAAAACTTGAACTGATAAGGATTAAGATGGAAGAACAGAGAGAGAAATATGAGGACAAAATGCGAAAAAAACTAGAAAAAGCACAGAGAAAAGCACAGAAAAAAACTTCAAAGCGCATTAATATTTCCGTAGATAGCGACACGAGCGATGAATGGAGAGATTGGTCAGACGAGTTAGGTTCTTCCGTATCAGAACTAATTCGAAAGTCAATGAAATTCGTGAAAAATAACATCGGAGACTTCAAGAAGCTAGAGGAATGGGGGGAAAATATGGAACGCGCGGTTAAAGAATCAGGTATTGAAGAATTAGGTGAAGAAATGGAAAAGAAATATGGAAAGAGATTTAAAATCGATTTAGATACTAAGAAGAAGCCCAATATTCGCGTAAACATTACACCTAAGAACGACAAAGAACGAATAAAAAAGAGGGTTAGGGGTTTAATCAAACTACAAAAGAGTTTGCCGATTGATAAGCTCGCTCAAGCACTTAATAAAACTAATGAGGACGCTGAGAATCTCATCTACGAATTAGTGGACGATGGTATTGAAGGCTCTTTGGAAGAGGGCATATTTAAATTTACAAGCAGTCCTGATGAAGTTATATCAAAAATTAACGACTTAATTGATAAAATGTGATAGAGAATCTTAATTGGGATATAATGTTTTAATGGACAATTAATATAGCTGGAAATCAGGGATAATGTATGAGAAAATTAAAAAATCAGATAGTGTCATTTATCAAGAAATGGGTAATAAATTCACGAGTATTTCGACAGGTTAGTTCCAAATATTGCGTTAGTAGTTGAAAAGATAATTGAAAGAATAAGCGTAGTAAATAGAAAAAAATAGAAAAAATGGAGAAAAATAAGAAAAAGAAAGAGAAAAAAAAAATAAAAAGAGTTTGAACAAAATGGTTGATAAAAAAATGGAAGATACAGAAGAAATAGCAGAATTAGCAAATAGTAAGACCTTTAAGCGCTACGTTTTTATGTGGTCGGGTCAGTTGTTTTCGATATTGGGCTCATCCGTGGTAAATTTTGCTATCACGTGGTGGGTTATAGTACTAACCGGAAGTCCCACTCTTTTATCGATAGGAATTTTCATGTACATGTTGCCTATGGCGTTTTTGACTCCTATAGCAGGGGTGCTTGCTGATAGGTGGAGCAGAAAGAAAATAGTAGTTATAGCGGATTCGTTACAAGCTTTAACAACATTATGGATCATAGGTTTGTTTATTTTTAGTGCTGCAAATCCACTGGTAGTTATATTGATAGTTGGTCTTCGGGGAATATTTCAGGCGTTTCACGTTCCTACAGTAAGCGCTATCACACCAACAATGGTTCCAAAAGATAAACTCAGCCGAATGAACGGTTTTAATTACTTATTCTCGAGTTTAGTTAATATTATTGGACCTGTACTCGGAGCGTTATTATACGAAATGCTTCATGGAGATATATTTCTAATACTTTGGATTGATGTAATTACGTTTTTTATCGCTTTGATTCCGCTTTTAATTACTAAAATTCCCGTTGTAAAAAGATCAAAAATCGAAGAAAAAAAGAATTCTTTTCTTTTTGAGTTCAAAACGGGAATAAAGACGATAAGACTTATACCTGGGATTTTAACATTATTATTGCTGTCTATGTTGCTGAACTTTTTGCTGATGCCTTTTAACGTGTTATTACCTTATATAATAGAAGCGCCTCATATTCACGCGGGATCAGCTTCAGATTTTGCGTTTGTAATGGTCTTTTTTCAGGTTGGCATGGTGTTGGGAGCGTTACTTACCAGCGTAAAAAAGGAGTGGAAGCATAAGCTTTTTACTTACTTTGGTTCTTTGGTGGTGTTAACGGGAGTACTTTCAGTGTTAGCTTTAGCACCTAATGGTTTTTTCCTAATGATGGGAGTCGGAGCGTTTGTAATAGGTTTTTTATTACCCATTGGCAACACGATATACATGACAATCATACAAACAACTGTTCCACACGATAAGATGGGTAGAGTGATTTCTATAGATCATTCAATCTCATCATTGATCGCTCCTTTTGGTGCTTTAATTGCGGGACCTTTAGCTGAACTCATAGGGGCTAGGGTTGTGTTCCTTTTAGCCTCGATAATAGGAGTAGTAGCTACAGCTTACACATGGTATGTAATGAAAGTTAAAAAGATTGATTACGACGATAAAGCTAATCTTGATGAGATTATTGAAAAAATTAACAATATCAATGGTGAAAAAGATGGAAGTAATACCAACTAAGACGACCTTTAGGAACTATTTATTTTTTTGGTCAGGGCAGTTATTTTCGTTATTAGGTACCATGGTGGTTGACTTCATCCTTATTTGGTGGATTCAAATTGAAACTGGGAGCGTAATTTTGCTTTCCTTAGCGTCTTTCTTTTACATCGTTCCAACGCTAATCGTAACTCCTATTGCTGGCGTTCTTTCAGATAGGTTAAATCGAAAAAAGATGATCGTAACTGTCGATTCTCTGCAGGCTCTTACAACCTTTATTCTAATTCTTTTTTTTCTTATGGATTTCACTGAGCTTTGGATTGTCTTTTTATTTATAGGTATAAGCAGCGTGTTTCAAGGAATTCATCAAACAACGGTGAGGGGTCTTGTTCCAATCATGGTCCCAAAGGATAAGTTGAGTAGGATAAACGGAGTAAACTTTTTATTTTCAGGGCTTGTTCAACTATTAGGTCCCGCTTTAGGTGCGATCCTTTTATTATTTCTAACGATTAAGGAGATTCTATGGGTTGATATAATTACTTTTTTTGTCCATAGTTCTTTTCTTTTTTTGGGCGGAATCGTACCATTAATCATTACAATGTCTTGCTTTGGTATATCTGTTATTGAAACGATTGATGAATAATGTTGCTCAACGAGTGGTCGCGTTGGTGCAAGGAAAAATGTCTGGCCGCCTTTGCTATATATTTCATCAATAGCCATAAGTGCTATCAATGTTTTGCCTAAGCCAGTAGGAAGAACAACGAGAGTACTACCTTTATGTTTTATAGCATTGTAAATAGTTTCCTGATATTCACGCGGTTTTATCTTAAGCATTGTGTTATTCT